>JAILGO010000056.1 GCA_024696725.1 Eubacterium sp.
GGTACAATGTTAAGCAAGGAAGCAATGATAATTGCTATTTTAGTTGCGCTTATTCTCCTATGGGCTACGGAAACGCTCGGAATGAGAAGAACCTCTACCATTCTCGGCGGGGTAATTGATTTAGGCTTCGCACTCTTAAGATAGCAAAAGCTCTGTACCGAAAAAGGTACAGAGCCTTTTTATTTTTGCACTGCGGGCGTTACTGAACGGGAGCGACGGTTACCGAAAAGATTTGCGGCGCGTAAGTTTCGTTTCCGTTAAAGCGCTCGCTTCCGTTATTCGAAAGGCTTATAGCGTTTTCGCCCTGCTTTAAGTCAACCGTGAACGAGGCGGTCTTTACCGTCTTCCACGAATAAGTGTTTCGGCAGAAGAGATTTCCCCTGTCGGTACCGTTTACCGAAACGGTAATATAGCGCTCAATGAGGTCGACGTTATAGTCGTGAACGCCGCCCTCGTCATTATTTGAATACTCAACGGTAAGACGGTATCTTCCGTCTTTTTTTGCGCTGTATTCAAGCCCGGCTGAGCCGCCCTGCGAGCTTATTCCGTCGACGAAACGTCCGTTCAGCTTCGCGCCGTCGCTCAGCGAAAGCGATTCCGCTTCAAAGCGCTTAACGTCCTCACGCTGTACTTCTTCTGCCTTAAGCTCTGCGGTAAGGGCTATATCGTACTTTGAATCTACGTCGATATAATTCAGTCCGCGCTTAAGATATACCTCTGCAACGCCGTTTTTAAACGCGATTTGAGCGCCGTCGGTCCGCGCGGTCTGCGCCGTGGTTTTAAGCCGGTGCCAGCCGTCCGTCGCAGCGATAACGAGGAAGGATTTAACGCTCTTTGTGCTTCTGTCGCCGTCCTCAAGCACAGCAGCAAAAGCCTCGCCGTTACTGCTGTCAAGCGGCGTTACGAGCAGGCTGTCAAGAACGCAGGTTCCCTCGGCGTGCTCAATTCTTATTTTGTGTTCGCCCGCCTTGAGCTTATAAACGGGAAGCGTGAAGCAGGAGGTATACTCGCTTTTAATAGTGTTCGGAAGCTCGATTTCACGGCTCTCGCCGTCGATTGAAAGCTTAACCTTCGTATTGACTCTTCCGTCGGGGTCCTGACGTCCGCTTTCGAGCCACTTTCCGTCGTTTGAATTTCCGTAAACGAAGTCGAGCATATAGTCGCCCTCTCCCGTTTCTATTTTAATCTCTACTCCGTCGCCCTCGTTTTCCATACCGCCGACGAGGTCGTGACCGTCGTTATTGCCGCCGCTTGCGGGACAGTAGGAGTCGTAGGTATAGGCGTTTTTAAGGAGCTTTCCGCTTTCAAATTCATACCTTACGGGGCGCTCCTCCTCAGCCTCGTCAAAGCCGTGCGCCTCGCGGATAACGATATGATAGGCGTTAGCGGGGTCAAGCTTTCCGAGCTCAACCGTAAGAGCGTTTTTAAGCGTTTCGTTATATCTTCTGATAATTACGGGCTTGTTTACTGCGCCGAAAAGTCCTTTATATACCGTTTCCTCGACGGTGATTTCGACCTCTTTTCCGTAAAGCGAGGTCTTTTTCAGCTTTTTAAGCTGCACTCTCGACTTTCTCTCTCCGCCGCCGCAGACGATATCTATTTCCCCGCCGTCGGTTGAGGCTATTCCCGTAAAGTCCCTGAAGCTCAGGGAATCGTAATGGTATTTAAAATAGTTTTTAAAGTCGCTTGAGAGTATATCCTTATTCGTTCCCTTTACGGTTTCGCCCTTCATATCCGTATACCAGCGCATAAGCCACCACTCGGCGTTAGGGCTGATTCCGTCGGCGCTCGTATCGTTAAGATTATCGGCGAGCCGCCAGTACGCCGCGTCAGCGTAGACCTTGTTCGTTTCAATCTGAGAGATATACTTTACCATTTCGCCCGGGTATCCGATTTCGCTCATCATACCGTACTCGGTGATAATTATTTCAAGCGGCGCGATACCGAGCTTTTCCTCGAGCGCGCGGTAATCCCTTACGTGCTCGTCGAAATAGTAAGCCTCGCGTTCGGCGAGCTCGTGGTAAATCATAACGTCGGGCAGACAGTTGTTTTCCTTACAGAAATTAAGGAAGTATTCAAGCTCGTACGCGTCGAAATCGCAGTAGCCGGGACCGCCGATAAGCGCGTTTTTATTTATACTTTTAACGAGGTTATAGGTCTTTTTCCATGCGGCGTTAAAGGCGTCCTTCGCGCCGTCGTTGAAGTCGCACCAAACGCCGTATTTATTATCGGGATTATCGTCCTTTACGCTCTCGCCGAACCAGATTCCGTTATCGCACTCGTTATACAGACAGTATACAATCGGCGCTTTATAGGTCTTTTCGGACATTCTTTTAACCGTTTTCTCTACTTTCGGTAAATAATCGTTGTCGAGAAAAGCCTGAGCGTCGTACTCGTTTTTACTTCTCAGAGTCATAATATCGTCGTGCTTATAGTACCATGTATCGTAGATATCCTGAAGATAAACGACCTCATATTTTACGCCCTTAAGCATTTTATCGGCGTTGTCGATATCGCCGACGGGGTGCTGAAGCCCGCCCGAAACCTTCTGGGAAATCGTCTGAATATCGACGCTTTCAACCATTTCCGCTGAGGGTACGCCGTTTTCTGCGATACCGTAGAGATAGCCCGAGGCGCCCTTTTTAACCTCGCCCGTAGGCTTTGAAAAATCAAAGCTGACGGTAGCCTGATAGGTTAAAAGAAAAGCCGCAGCCGCGCCACCCGTAAGAGTAACGAGCGAGAGAAGCGTTATAAAAAATATTTTAAAAAACTTTTTCATAATAACTCCTTAAAAGCAGGCGGGCGGATATTATCCGCCCGTAGTTTTAATCCTTGATAAAGCAGAGCTTAAGCGCCTTTTCGTCAACGAAAAAGTCAAGCTCGTTATAGTCGAAGTTTTCGCCGTCGCAGTTACCGAGAAGCGCCGAGCCGTCCTCCATCCAGAGCTTGCCGCGCTTAGCGTAGCCGTTGGTTATAATATCGGGGAAGGTCTTTTCCGTAGCCGTTCCTGCGGAGTATTTAGGTATCATCGGAAGCGCCTTAGCAAGGCTTAAGCCGTTAACGAGCGCGAAATCAAGAAGTCCGTCGTCAAGAACGGAGTCGATAGCGGGACAGTAGCCGCCGCCGTAATAGCTCGCGTTACATATAGCAAAAAGCGCAAAATCCTTATTGTTCTCCTTAAAGGAATATTCCTCGCCCGTTTCCTTATTAACGCAGGTAATATCAAAGCTTATGGTATAGTGAAGCGGCTTTGTTATTACGGGAACGATAGCGACGTTATACGCCTGATGGCCTAAGAACGGAGCCTTATCGGCAATCTTCTTGCCGAGAGTTTCAACGAGCGTATCAAGCCCGAAGGACATAACGTTAATGCACTTTTCGCCGTTATAGTCGATAAGGTCAATCGGCTTAACGTCGTATCTGAGCTTTCCGTTATAAAGACCGAAGGACTTGATAACGTTTTCAACGTTGATTTTCTTAGTGCCGTAAATCTTCTTGGCGAAATCGTTACCCGTTCCGAGCGGAAGGAGCATAAGCGGAGTCTGAGTGCCCGCGAGACCGTTGGTGATTTCGTGAACGGTACCGTCGCCGCCGCAGGATACAACTACGCAGTCAGCGCCGAATTTTCCGGCATAGTCGGCTGCGATTTCCTTAGCGTGACCCGGATACTCCGTATATTCAACAATCATATCGTCGTCGAGCTGACGGAAGGTTGATTTTATTCTTGAGATAATTTTTTCCTTATCCTTATTCCCTGCAACAGGGTTAGTAATAAATACGTATTTCATAGTCTTTGCCTTTCGTTTTCCGGCGTGTCAGCGCCGCCTCTGTTTTATATTACCTGCCAGCCGCCTACGGGGCGGATAATGAGAACGTAGCACGAGCCCTCGCCGAAAACGCCCTCGATTACGCTCTTGTATTCGTCAAGCATCGTGTTGGGAACGAACGCCTGAACCGTGCCTGCGAAGCCGCCGCCGTGAACTCTCCACGCGCCCTTGCCCTTAAGAAGCTCCTCGCTTATCGCAAGCGCAAGAGAAATCTTCTGCTCGGTAGGATTTTTCGGAGTGTAGACGTTCTGATTAAGCATATATGACGAGAAGCCCGACTCGAGAATTATTTTCTTAAAGCCCTCGAAATCGCCGTTTTCAAGATATGAAACGCACTCGTCAACCCTCTTGTTTTCGTTATAGAAATGAATAGCGCGGAGGATAGCGCGGTCGTTGACCTTCTTCGTAAGCTCGGGAAGAGCGGCGAAGAATTCCTCATACGTCGCCTCGCGGAGAACGTTCTTTCCGAGCGCCTTCGCTACGCTTTCCATTTCGCCTCTTACAGCCGCGTAATCGTCGGTAAGGTCGGAGTGATTTCCGCCGGTATCAACGATACACAGCGAATATCCCGTCTTAGTGAAATCGAATTCGATTTTTCTTATAACGGGCTCCTCAACGGACTTAAAATCAATATTTACGATAGAGCCGACCGAGGACGCCATCTGGTCAAGAAGTCCGCAGGGCTTGCCGAAGAATACGTTTTCGCTGTACTGCGCAACCTTTGCGATATCTACGGGACTTATTTTTCCGTCGTTAAAAAGATAGGACATAACCGAGCCGATAAGAACCTCAAACGCAGCCGACGAGGAAAGTCCCGAGCCGCCCATTACGTCGTTCATAGTGAACGCGTCGAAGCCCGAAACCTCAAAGCCGAGATTTTTAATTCCTGCCGCAACGCCCTGAACGAGCGCCGTGGAGTCGCCGTAGCGCTCCTCCTTCGGCTCAAGGTCGGAAAGCTCAACGACGTTGATTCTGTGGCCCATAGACTTAACGCGGATAATGTTTTCGTCATTTTTACTTACTACCGCGATAGCGTCAAGGTTAATCGAAGCGGCGAGCACCTTACCGTTATTATGGTCGGTATGGTTTCCGCAGATTTCCGTTCTGCCGGGAGCGGAGATAATATGTACCTCTCTGTCGAAGCCGAACAGCTCGCCGAAATGCTCGAGAGCAGCGGCGTATCTCGGCTTCTGCGCCGCGACCGCGTTATCGGTTACGTAGACAGTTTTAAGCTGTGCGTCGCAGCTTCCTTCAGTGATAGCGTTAATTAATTCCTTTACTTTCATAGCTAACCCCTTATAAAACAATTCTGTATTTTTCTTTTTCGCTGTAAATAAGCAGCGTCTGGTTCATCTGGCGGGATTTAACACCGTAGAAGATGTTAAATACCAGACTCGTTATCCCCGTAAAGCCCACGATTACCATAAGCGGAATAATGAACTGAGAGGAAAACGGGTTCGTATACGCGGCACCGAGCTTTGTATACATATATATCCTCGGCGCGAAGCCGATAAGACTCAGTATTGAATAGTATAGAAAATCGTATCTCAGCGAGCCGTAATACTTGGAAATCATCGCGAGCGAGATAGCGGGTATCATCCTCGTCACCGTAAGGACGTAAGGGTTTCCGTTCCCCTTGAATTCTATCCACTCGCGGATAAAGCGCATCCGGTTAAAGCTCAGGATTATTCCCGTCCAGCCGCCGCCGATATATATTCCCTCAACGTACTTTACCGTAAAGAAGAAGAAACAGAATACGGCGTTTATCAGCAGCGCTTGATTAAGCGGAAAGACCATACCCGAAATCGCGACAAGAAAGCTCATCGGGATAGGAAGCTGACATTTTGCGATATACAGCGCAAAAATACAGATTAAAACCTCTCGCTGAGTTTCAAGTCTTGCGACGGCGTTATCAAGATTAGTCAGGAAGTTAATCATAGCGGCAAACTGGTCCTGAAGCTTATCCTGATTATACAGCACTATTCCGAGAAGAATTAACAGCGCCGCCGTAACCGCAAAGATAATAAACGATATAAAAGATGTTCTGTGGCGTTTTACTTTTTTCATACGCCCACTCTCCTATTTTACCTCTAAATAATTACCGAGGAAGGTAAACTCCTGAAGCTCGTCATAAAGCGCGCACAGTAAATCGAGCGTGTCCGCGTCGTATACCGAGCCTAAAACGTCGGCATAAAAGCAGTAATCGAACCTTCCGTTAGCTACGGGACGGGATTCAAGCTTTGTAAGATTCAGACCCGTCATTGAGAAGCGTCCGAGCACTCTGTAAAGCGAGCCCGTTTTATGAGGCGCGGAGAAGATAAGAGAAATCTTATCGGCGCTCCCGTCGATTACAAGCTCCTTTGAAATCACTATAAAGCGCGTCGTGTTCTCCGATACGTTCTGAATATCCTTTTTAAGTACAACGAGTCCGTATTTTTTCGCCGCCTCCTCGGAGCAGATACAGGCGATATTCTTCTCCCTGCTCTCGCTTACAAGCTTTGCCGCGGCGGCGGTATTACTGTAGTTAATACCCGTAAAGTCGAAATTCTTAAGAAAGATATTACATTGGCTGAGCGCCTGAGGGTGAGAATATACGAATTCTATATCGCTGTATTCCTCGTCCGCTCTCGCGCACAGACAGTGCGAAATATTAAGGTCGTAGGCGCCGACGACATAAAAGCGGTATTTCATAATAAGGTCGTAGCTTTCATGCACGGAGCCGGCGGTTGAATTTTCGACGGGGATAATGCCGAAGCGCGCCTCGCCTCTGTCCACCGCTTCAAAAACCTCTTCAAAATGTCTGTAATACTTTATCGGCGAATCGGGGAAAAGCGCCTTTCCCGCCTTACTGCTGTAAGCGCCGTCAACGCCCTGGCACGCGATATCTGCGCCGTCCGCCGTCAACCTTGTCTTACGCACCGCGCCGTTTATCAAATCGCGCAGAGGCTGACCGCCGCCGCTGATTTTATGCTGAACGGCTCTTGAAGCGTCCATCATGGCGGAAAAGACGGTTTTAATCGTGTCGCCGAGGTCGCCGCATTTTTCACCGACGTCGTCGAGAATCTCCTGCTCTCTCTTTTCATTGAGCACGGGGATGTTATTTTTTATTTTATAGTCCGCGACAGCCTTTGAAATCTCCATTCTCTCAAGAAGAAGCGGAATAAGCTTATCGTCGATTTCGTCAATTTTATTTCTCAGCTCTAATAATTCGTCCATAAGCGGCGCCTCACATTATCATATCCGCAAGCCCGAGCGCTACCGCCGCCTCAACGACGGGTACGGCTCTCGGTACGATGCAGGGGTCGTGTCGTCCGCTTATAACAAGCGTTTCGTTTTCCATCGTTTCAAGGTTTACGCTCGGCTGAGGCCTGGCTATCGACGGAGTAGGCTTTATCGCAACGCTTACAATAAGCGGCGCGCCGCTCGTCATACCGCCGAGTATTCCGCCGTTGTTGTTTTTTAGCAGCGAAACCTTGCCGTCCTTAATCTCATAGCCGTCGTTTACCGTTTCGCCGTCAGCCTCTTTAAAGCCGAAGCCGAGACCGAACTGAACGCCCTTAACGGCGGGAATTGAAAAGAGAAGCGCGGAGAGCTTTCCCTCAACCGTATCGAAGATATTTCCTCCGAGTCCGACGGGCAGACCTATTGCGGCGCATTCGATTTCGCCGCCGACGCTGTTTGAGCCGGCTCTGTATTTTTCAATTTCAAGGCGCATTTTTTCCTCTGCGCCTCCGTCGGTTACCGAAAAGCTTTTTGACGTCAGCGAGTCAAGCAGGGACTTATCAACGCGGTTATAATCAAACGGCGTATCCTTAACCGAGCCGATTTGCTTAATATGCGCGCCGACGGTTATTCCCCTTTCGGCTAAAAGCTGTTTAGCGACCGCGCCCGCAAAAACGAGCGGCGCGGTAAGCCTTCCGCTGAAATGTCCGCCGCCTCTTATATCGTTATTTCCGCCGTATTTTACATAAGCGGGATAATCGCTGTGGCTCGGACGCGGGACCTTAAGCATATTATCATAGTCGCCGCTTTTCGTGTTTTCGTTTTCAAAAACCGCGGCGAGCGGCGCTCCCGTTGTAACGCCGTTAAGCGTTCCCGAAAGCACGCGGGGAATATCCTTTTCATATCTTGCCGTCGCCGTTTTATCTCTTCCGGGCGCTCTGCGCTCTAAATCCTTATATATTTTTTCGAAATCAAGCTTAAGTCCCGAGGGCAGTCCGTCGATTACGCAGCCGATTGCCTCGCCGTGACTTTCGCCGAATATACTCAGCTTAAGCTTATTTCCCGTTACAGATGACATTAGCTTTTCCTCCTATTGCACAGAAATCCCTGAAAAAGCCGGGGTAGGATTTATTTATACTCTGCGCGTCGGTTATTACCGTTTCCCCCTCAGCCGCAAGCGCCGCAACGCTGAACGCCATAACTATCCTGTGGTCGTTACAGCCGTCGAGCTCCGCTCCGCGCGGCGTACCGCCCTCTATTATCATTCCGTCGGGCGTTTCTTCGGCGTTTATTCCCATTTTCTTAAGGTTTGTTACTACGCTGTTGATTCTGTCGGACTCCTTAATTCTGAGCCGCTCAGCGCCCGTTATAACCGTTTTACCCTCAGCGTAAGCCGCAAGCGCCGCAAGGGCGGGAACGGTATCGGGAATATCGCTTACGTCAAGCTCTGAGGCGTGAAGAAGCGATTTATTTATTTTTACGCAGCCGCCGTTTATTTCAATATCCGCGCCGAAGCGCTTTAACGCGTTGATTATCTCTTTATCGCCCTGAGCGGAATTAAGGTTAACGCCCTCAAGCTCAAGCGTACCCGTCAGCGCGCCGCCGACGAGGAAGAACGCCGCCTGCGACCAGTCGCCTTCGATTTCATATCTGCATTTTTTATAGCTCTGGTTTCCCTTAACGAGCCAGCCCGAAGGCGTTTTATCGGCATACACGCCGAAGCGCTCCATAGTATTAAGCGTCATATCGACGTAGGGCGCGGACTGAAGCGGCGAGGTAAGTCTTATTTCGCTGTCGCCGTCAAGAAGCGGGAGAGCGAAAAGCAGACCGCTTATATACTGCGAGCTTATATCGCCTCTCAGCTCGTACACGCCGCTTTTAAGCCTTCCGCTGACGGTCAGCGGGAGCGTACCGCCGTACTCACAGCTTACGCCGTGAGCGGGAAGGAGCCTTAAGTATTCGCCGATTGGTCGTTCGGGTAATCTTCCGCGTCCCGTAAAGGTAACCGTTTTTCCGAGCGCCGAGGCAACGGGGATTAAAAACCGTAAGGTCGAGCCCGATTCGCCGCAGTTGATTATTTCTTTATTCTCTCTCAGCGCTTCAAGAGCGCTTCGCGTTGCGTTTATATCGTCGGAGTCCGCTCTTCCGATTAGCTCGGCTCCTCCGGAAAGGAAGGAACAGATTTCCGCCCTGTGAGCGTCGGACTTCGAGAGCGGCAGCTTAAGCGTGCCTTTCAGGACCGACGGCGTTATAATCACTCTGCTCATACTATACACCGAAGAAACCGGCGAGCTTTTCGTTTTCAACGGGGTGAATATACCCGTCGCCGATATTCTTTATTAAAATAAGCTTTATACCGTCTGAGCCGCGTTTTTTGTCCGAACTCATAGCGCTCACAATATCGCAAAGCGCGTTTTCGTCGGCAGTCTTAAGAGCAAGCTTTTTAAGCACTTTTTCAATTCTGTCGGCGCAGCCGCTTTCGGTAAGTCCGTTTTTCTCGGCGGCGCGGCAGATAAGGAGCATACCTATACCGACCGCCTCGCCGTGAGTTATATCCTTAAAGCCGTGAAGCTTCTCTATCGCGTGGCCTGCGGTATGGCCGAAATTAAGCAGGGCGCGCTCGCCCTTTTCCTTTTCGTCGCGCTCGACGACTTCCGCTTTAAGCGAAACGCATTCGTAGATAATATCCCCGATAATATCCTCAGGCTCTTCGTTTTCTATTTTTTCAAAAAGGCTTCTGCTTTTTATACATCCCATTTTAACCGCCTCAGCCATTCCGTCGCTGAAATAGTGCGGCGGCAGGGTTTCAAGCGTAAGCGGGTCGATAAGCACGAGCGAGGGCTGATGAAAGGCGCCGACAAGGTTTTTACCCTCTTTTAAATCTACGGCGGTTTTTCCGCCGACCGAGCTGTCAACCTGCGCTAAAAGCGAGGTCGGAAGCTGTACGAAGTCTATGCCTCTCAGGTATATCGCTGCGGCAAAGCCTGCCATATCGCCGCAAACGCCGCCTCCGAGCGCAACGACGAGGTCGCTTCGGGTGAACTTATTCTCCGCGAGAAAAGCGACAAGCTTTAATACGGTATCCGTAGTTTTGGATTCCTCTCCCGCGGGATAGATAAATTCCGATACCTTAAAGCCCGAGCGTTCAAGCCCGCCGCATACCGCGTCGCCGTAAAGCGGAAACACGTTAGTATCGCTTACCACGCATACCTTTTCGGCAGAGGTTATATTATTAATGTAATCACCGCAGGAGGAAAGTATACCCTTTTCAATAAGAATTTTATATCCGCTCCCTGCGTTAACCGAAAGCTTTTTCATAACGTCACCGTAATTGCATAATAATTCATTATATATAATAATATATAAATTATAATAAGTCAAATTATAATTAGTTATGTAATAATTATTTAACATTATATTTTTCCGCTCAATCGCGACTAGGGCGCGGCGCCGTGCCGTAAGCTATGACAATCCCTCAGTCGGCTGCGCCGACAGCTCCTCACGGGAGCCCGTCCCCTTTGTCACCTTTGGTGACATTTCCCCGCACTGCGGGGAATCGCCCTTTACACAGGGGAGCCCGTTTTGGAAAGGCGCGTTCACCGTCCGCGCGGATTTTTCACTCTGTGATACACCGTGGCGTAAAAAAGGCACTGCCGAAGCAGTGCCTTTTTATTTAATTAATCGCCGAATATATCATTGTTATTATAGTCGCCGCCGGAGTTGCCGAGAGTGATATCATAGATATCGTCGTCTTCTCTGTCGCCGCTATCCGTGAAAACCGAATTGTACGGAAGTCTGTATTTACGCAATTCAAGACTCGGCGTACTGTAAGATTTCTTCATGAGCTATTCTACCTCCGAATTTACATCTGCTGAGTATCGTCTGCTAAATCGGAGTAAATAGTCTTCTGAACTGTCTTTCCGCCTTCGGTCGTCTTATAGGTTACGAAGGTTCTGTATCTTACTCTTAAGGTCCTGCCGGCGAAGTTTGCTCTGTTAACGGATACGTTGATGTTTCCGTACTGAGCGCTCTTCGTGTAACCGAGTCTGTAAGCGCCGCTGAGGTTTGCGTAATTAGCGATTGTAAGGTCGTCAGCTGTGATATTCTCATTTCCGAGATACATAAGGATACCGCTCGATACGATAGCGCTGTTGCCCTCGGGCAGCCACTGCTTACCGTACATTGTGAACTTGCTGTTCGTAAGAACAAGCTCATCCTTAACGGTTGTTCTTGCGCTCTGGAGGATGAAGCTATCGCTGATAGCCTGCTCGTAATCAGTATCAGACTCGTAGAGAACGATTACGGAATCGCTAATCGGGAAGAAGTTGTATTCGCTTGCGTCGTCAAGTCTGAACGGGATTTCCGTATTATAAGCATCCTCGGAATAGCTGCTTCTTGCCGCTGACCATGTTTCAAAGTCAACGTCCTCAAGGAAGGTCATAGCATAGAGCTCTCCGCCGATTGAAACGCCGGCTTTCTTTTCAAGCTCTGTCTCTTCGCCGTTGATATAAACTTTACCCGGATTCGGTCTTGCGACTCTACCTGTTTCAACAAGGTCTTCGGGAACGATATGAACCTTGCCTGCGAACGGAACCTCAAGCTCCGTAGTAGCGTCACGGCTTGCGTTATAAATGTTAATAGTGAGCATTTCGCCCTCGGACATTGTCGTCTCGTACTGTGCCGTTACAACCATATCCTTAGTAACTTCAACGGTTTCGTTAGCCTTGTTATAGCCTGTAAGGTTATAGAACGCATAGCTCGGAGGAGTGATTTCCTTCGGAGTGCTGCCGTCGCCGTAGTCAAGTGCAACGGAGGTCGTTCCGTAAACTACGGAAGCACCCGGCTGTACGTACTCAACAGCGTATACGTGGTTAAGGTTATCGTTGAATACTACCTTGTAGCCTGCCTGAGCAGTGCCGTCGCCGTAAGCCGTGCCCTCTGTGATTTCGGTATCGCCGATTACTACGAAGTCGAAGGTTGTCATTGTACCCATTCTCGTAGGAGTATGGTTCTTAACGGTTCTTGAT
>JAILGO010000007.1 GCA_024696725.1 Eubacterium sp.
GCTTTTATTCACAACGATTTTGAAACTAAATTTGCGGTCCCGCGTCAGAGCGGAATAGCTCCCGTCGAGTCCGAAATAATTTTCGAAAAGGAATACTGCGACATAAACGCGGTAAGAGGACTTGAGGAATTCTCGCACATCTGGCTTATATGGGGATTCAGCGAAAACATAAGGGAAAAGCACTCGCTCACTGTCAGACCGCCGCGTCTCGGCGGTAACGTAAGACTCGGCGTTTTTTCGACGCGCTCCCCTTTCAGACCGAATAATCTCGGTCTTTCGTGCGTTGAGCTTAGCGGGTGCAAAATGAAAAACGGAAAGCTTACTCTAACGGTAAGAGGCGCCGACCTTATGAACGGGACTCCGATTTACGATATAAAGCCGTATATTAAATACTCGGACTGTAAAGAAAACGCTGTGTCGGGATTTGTTGAAAAAGAGGAATTCGGTATTCTTGAGGTGGAAATCCCCGAAAAGCTTTTAAATACCGTTCCCAAAGAAAAACGGGAAGCGCTCAGGATTATTCTCGAAAACGACCCGAGACCCGCATATCAGAACGATTCCGACAGAGAGTACGGTTTTACCTACGCAGGGCTTGAAATAAAATTCAAAGTCATAGAGAAAAGACTTGAGGTACTTGATATATATGCAGATTGATACTACTTTTTTAAAGCATTTAAACGATTTATACGAAAGAGCCGAAACGCGGAAAACGCCGCAGTACAGCGAGTTTTTAAATCTCTACGAAATCAGCCTTCTCATTGCCGAGGGGCTCCCCTGCCGCCTTTTCGGCGGATACTGCTCTGCGGAACGGCGTATAGCCTGCTTCGGCGACGGCGACGATTATCCCATAGTTTGTATTAAGGCTGAGCCTAAAAACGAAAAGTTTTCCGACCGACTCACTCATCGGGATTATTTAGGAACGGTAACAGGCTGCGGCGTTGACAGAAGCAGAATCGGCGATATTCTTCTTGACGGGAACACGGCTTACATATTCTGTCACAGCAGTATCTCCGACTATATTTTACAAAGCATAGACAGAGTAAAGCACACATCGGTAAAGCTTGAAAAAGTCAGCGAAATACCCGAGCTTATTACCGCACAGCCCGAGCTGACCGCGGTAAACGTAAGCGCGCTGAGACTTGACGCGGTTACGGCGGCGGTTTTTAAGCTCCCGCGAAGCGAAGCTTCAAAGCTCATAAAGAGCGAGCAGGTATTCATTAATTCGCGTCTTGAAACTAAGGAGTCAAAGACTCTGAACGACGGCGACACGGTTTCGGTAAGAGGACACGGACGCTTTATATTCGAGGGAGTATTAAGAAAAACGAAAAAGGACAGACTTTTCGCAGAGGTCAGAATATACAAATAAAAGCCGAGCTGTACTCGGCTTTTATTATTCAGAAGATAATTCGGTATTATTCAAAAAAACTTTTCATTTTGTTCTGCATCAGCTCGGGAATATCTATTGACTGCGGACAATGCGTTTTACACGCACCGCAGCCGATACAGCTATCGGCTTTAATATCAATGGCATCATATTCCCTTTTCGCCTCAGCCTCAGTAGCCTCGCCGTTTTTAAACTTATTGTAAGCGGCGAATACAGAGCTGATTTTTACCTCCTGAGGACAGTCTGCGCAGTAATCGCAGCCCGTACATGGTATAACGTCGTTTTTATTAAGAAGCGCCGCGGCGTTAGCGCAGAGCTTAAGCTCGGTTTCTGTAAGGGGTTTAAAGTCGGTTAGCGAAGAGAGATTGTCGAGAAGTTGCTCCTTTGAATTCATACCGCTCAGCACCGTAAGAACGTTGCTGTGAGTAGCGGCGAAACGGATTGCCCACGAAGCATAGCTCTTCGTATTATCGAAATTATCGAAAAGCTCCTTTACGTTTTTCGGCGGGTCGGCAAGCTTTCCTCCGCGTACGGGCTCCATAATAATTACGGGAATGCCCGCGTCGGTAAGAATATTATACTGCTCCTCAGACTTATAATTTTTCCAGTCGAGGTAGTTAAGCTGAATCTGGGCGAAATCCCATTTATAAGCCGCAACAATTCTTTTTAAGTCGTCTATTTCGCCGTGGAACGAAAAGCCGAAGTATTTAATCTTTCCCTCGCTTCTTTTATTTTCAAGATAGCTGAGGGCGTCAAATTTTATACACTTATCCCATGCCTTGCCGTCGAGAGCGTGAAGAAGATAGAAATCAAAATATTCAACGCCGCACCTTGTAAGCTGCTTATTGAAAATTCTCTCCATATCTTTCTTTGAGGTACACATCCATATAGGAAGCTTATCCGCAAGATAAAAACTATCGCGCGGATATTTTTTAAGCGCCGTACCGATAAACTTTTCGCTCTTTCCCGCATGATACATATAAGCGGTATCGTAATAATTTACGCCGTTTTCATAAGCGATATCGACGAGCTCCTGACCCTTGTTATAATCAATCATAGGGTTAGCTTCGCGCTTAAGCGGAGTTTTAACGGGCAGACGCATATTGCCGAGCCCGAGTCTTGATATTTCTATTCCGTCCTTAAATTCTACTCTGTCAATCATTTCCGATTCCTCCTATGAGGCAATTATCTCATAAATATTTATAAAATTCAAGGGCAGATACTGCTCTGCCCTTAAATATCTGTCTATTATTCCTTAGTCCAGGTAACTCCCTGAGGGGTATCCTTAAGGATAATACCCCTTGCCTTAAGGTCGTCACGGATTCTGTCGGCGGTAGCCCAGTCCTTATTCTTTCTCGCCTCCTGACGCTCGGCGATAAGCGCTTCTATTTCGGCGTCGAGGTCGTTTGATTTTCTGTTATAGAGAATACCGAGCACACCGCAGAGCTCGTCAAAGAGCTTCGCAGCCGCGTTACAAACGTTAAGTGAAACGGGTTTATCGAGAATCTTAGTGTTTATATCCTTAACCAAATCGAAGATTGCGGCAAGGCCGTCGGCAGTATTAAGGTCGTCGTCCATCGCTACGATAAACTGGTTATGCCTTTTTTCAATAAGAGCAAGGATTTCACCGTCGTCGGCAATATCCGAGCCGGCGTTTTTAATAGCGAAATCAAGGCTTTCACGGCAAGTGTAAAGTCTTTCAAGCGCAGACTTGCACTGTTCGATTATATCGAGGCTGTAGTTAATGGGTGAACGGTAGTGTGAGGAGATAAGAAAATATCTAATTACCTCATAGCCGTATACCTCGGCGATTTCACGAACGGTCTTAAAGTTACCGAGTGACTTCGACATCTTTACGTTATCGACGTTGATATAACCGTTGTGCATCCAGTATTTAGCGAAGGGCGCACCGTTAGCCGCCTCGGACTGAGCGATTTCATTCTCATGGTGAGGGAAGATTAAATCCTGACCGCCGCAATGAATATCAATAGTCTTTCCGAGATACTTTCTGTTCATAGCGGAGCACTCGATATGCCAGCCGGGACGTCCCTTACCCCACGGCGAATCCCAGTATGGCTCGCCCTCTTTAGCGGCTTTCCATAGCGCAAAGTCGAGCGGGTTTTCCTTCTTCTCACCTACGGCGATTCTCGCGCCGCTCTGAAGGTCGTCAATAGGCTGATGAGAAAGCTTTCCGTAGCCGTCGAACTTAAGCGCCCTGTAATAAACGTCGCCGTCAACGGCGTAGGCGTAGCCCTTATCGACGAGGGTTTCAATTATTTCAATAATCTCGTCAATGTTTTCGGTAGCCTTCGGGTGAACGCTTGCGTCCTTGAAATTAAGACCGTGAGCGTCCGTCCAGAATTCCTTAATATACTTTTCAGAGACCTCCTCGAAGGAAATACCCTCCTCGTTAGCTCTCTTTATAATCTTATCGTCGACGTCGGTAAAGTTCTGAACGAACTTAACGTTATAGCCGCGGTATTCCATATAGCGTCTTAACACGTCGAAAACGCACAACGGACGCGCGTTGCCTATATGAATAAAATTATATACGGTAGGTCCGCAGGCGTAAATCTTAACTTCCTTTTCGTCTACGGGTACAAAGTTTTCCTTAGCTCTTGAAAGAGTATTAAATACCTTCATTATTTATTTTCCTCCAGCCTTTTGATTTTTTCCTCAAGCTCCTGTATTTTTTCGGCGTTGGCGGTAATAGCCTGCATAACGGGGTCGGGTAAGTTAATCTGGTCGAGATCGTCGACGCGCTCACCGTCAATTCTTACGACTCTTCCGGGGATTCCGACTACGGTTGAGTTAGGCTCGACGTCTTTTACAACTACGGCACCTGCGGCAACCTTTGCGTTATGACCGATAGTTATAGGTCCGAGCACCTTGGCTCCAGAGCCGACCATTACGCCGTGTTCAAGCGTAGGGTGGCGCTTACCCGTATCCTTACCCGTACCGCCGAGCGTTACGCCCTGATAGATAAGGCAGTCGTCGCCGATTTCACAGGTTTCGCCGATAACGATTCCCGTTCCGTGGTCGATACATACACGCTTTCCTATTCTTGCGGCGGGGTGAATCTCTATTCCCGTTTTACGCGCCGCGCGCTGACTTATCGCTCTTGCGATAAAGGGCATACCGTGATTTAAAAACCATTGAGCGTGACGGTGACCGCGAAGCGCGCGGAAGCCGGGATAAAGAAAAATTATCTCGAGCTTGCTTTTTGCGGCAGGGTCATGGTCAAGAAACGCCTGCACGCTCTCTTTATATTCGCTTAACCAGCTTATATCTATCACCTCTTAAAAAATAACGCCTCTGCCGAAAAATCGACAGAGGCAATAACAATACTGCGGTTCCACTCCGTTTTATACTTTAGCGTATAACGCCTTCGTCTTTAACGGAACGACCCGTTTCGGAATACTGATTTCCTCCGAACAGCTCCGGGGTGCATTTCGGGACTTGGCTTATACGGAATTCACATCAGACATCCGCTCTCTGAATAAGCGTCAGGGCTTACTTCTCCCCATCACAGCTTTTAACTTGTTACTAACATTATATACGAAATTTTAAAAATTGCAACTGTTATTTTGTTTTAATAAGGTGCCAGCCGTCCTTAAGATACTTAAGACCGCTTATAAAGGTAACTACGCCCGTGAGCCAGAAAGCGACGGTACAGTAATTGAAAAGATAGGCGGGCGGATTAAATCCGCTTGCTGTTATTACGGTTTCTCCGTTTCTTTCAAGCAGAGCGAGAATAAAGAACGCGACTCCTGCGGTAATCATCTGAAGCAAGGTTTTAAGCTTGCCGAAGATATTAGCGGGGATTGTTTCTCCCTCAACCGACGCCGCCATTCTTACGCCTGCTACAAGAAATTCGCGTACCATCATAAGCATAATTACAAGCTCCGTATGCCAGCCGAGGTTAATGAGAATCAAAAACGCGGCAAGCATAAAGGCTTTATCTGCAAGCGGGTCAAAGAGCTTACCGAAGTCGGTTATAAGATTATGCTTTCTCGCTATCGTTCCGTCGAGCTTATCGCTTATACAGCCAATAAGATAAACGATAAAAGTTGCCGTCCAGTGATATTTAATCTGAACGAGCGCGGTCAGAAACAGAACGGGTATACATACAAATCTGAAAATAGTTATTTTATTCGGAAGATTCATTTATTGCCTCCCCTGTTAAATCATAGCCGTCAAAGCCGTTAATTCGTACTTTTATGAAATCGCCGACGCTATGTATATTATTTGAAGTAAAGACTATTCCGCTGTCGATTTCGGGCGAATCAAGATAAGAGCGTCCCGTATAGCGCTCGCCGTCGAACGAGTCTACGATAACCTTATAGGTTTTACCGACTCTTGAACGGTTCGCATCCTCAGTAATGCCGTACTGAATATCCATAAGTATTTCCTCGCGACGTTTTTTAATACCTTCGTCAATTTGGTCAGGCATATCGAAGGCGGGAGTATCCTCCTCGGGAGAGAAGGTAAAGCAGCCCATTTTTTCAAATTTCATTTCTTTAACGAAATTACAGAGCGTTTCAAACTGTTCCTCAGTTTCGCCGGGAAATCCGACCATAAAGGTTGTACGAAGCGAGAGATCGGGTATCTTATTTCTCATCTTCTCAAGCAGCGTTTTATAGCTCTTAGACTCGCCGAGCCTGTTCATACTGTGAAGCAGGTCCTTATCTGCGTGCTGAAGCGGAATATCAATATAATTACATATTTTATCCTCCGACGCGATAACTTCGATAAGACTGTCGGTAATTCTTTCGGGATAACAGTAAAAGAGTCTGAACCATTCGATACCGTCAATTTTAACGAGCTCCTTAAGAAGGGCGTCAAGACTGTATTTTCCGTAAATATCCTCTCCGTACTTAGTCGTATCCTGCGCTACGAGGATAAGCTCCTTTACGCCGACCGACGAGAGCCACTCAGCCTCTTTAACAATACTTTCGATTCTTCGGCTTCTGAAAGGACCGCGTATTGACGGGATAGCGCAGTATGCGCAGCGGTTATCGCAGCCCTCGGCAATTTTAAGATACGCCCAGTGCGAAGGCGTTGAAAGAAGCCTTTTTTCGTCTAAGGGAAGATTACACCTGTCGGGATAAAAACCCGTTTTAACGCCGACGAGCGCCTTCTCGCACACCTTTACGATATCGGCGTTGGCGCCGATTCCTATAACCGCGTCGACCTCGGGCATTTCCTTAAGTATTTCATCCTGATAGCGCTGCGCAAGACAGCCCGTTACAACGAGCGCTGAAATAAGCCCCGCGTTTTTATATTCGGCGACCTCGAGTATCGTTTCAATAGCCTCGGTCTTGGCCGCTTCTATAAATCCGCAGGTATTGACTATCATAACGTCGCTGTCCTCGATTTTATCGACAGGATCAAAGCCTGCCGCCTTAAGCCTTGCAATCATTGCCTCGCCGTCGACCTGATTTTTCGGACAGCCGAGAGATATCATACCAACCTTAAACATACTATTCTTCCAATTCTCTGAACGCCGCTTTTATATCGGAATAGGTAAAGCCCTTTCGCATCAGCGCGGCGATAACTTTATCGCGTCCGTTTTCTGCTTCAAGCTTCGTTCTGTACTTTTTAACTATAAGCTCGGCAATTACGGACACGTTGTCAATTTCGGTTTCACTCAGAAGCGCGTCGACGGTATCGCGGGAAATACCGCGCTTAAGCATTTCCTGTCTTATAAATGACGAGGACATTTTTTTATTGTTTATAAGATGATTAAGAAGGCTTTCGGCGTAGCGTTCATCGTCGAGGTAATCAAGCTCGAGCATTCTTTCAATCGCTCTGTCGGCGCTGTCGGCGTCAACAGTTTTAAGTAGCTTACCTCTGAGCTCCTTTACGCTGTAATCGCGGCGCGACAGAAAATCGAAGCATTTATTTACAGCCTTGCGGTAATTAGCCTCGCTTACGAACTCAGCCCACTCCTCCTCGCTTATTTCCGATCCGTCCTTAATATAGTGGTCAGCCCAGAAATCGACGTCGGTAGTAAGCGCGTACTCGCCGTCCGCAAGGATATGAATTTTACGGCCTCTGCCCTTATTGTGAGAAATAATCATAATATCAGTATGGGAGGGCTTAAACCCTCCCTTCCTTTATTTATTCATCGTCGTCGTCAATAGCAATATCGAGCTTCGCTCTCGCAGCCTCTCTCGTCTGAGAAACAGGTCTCTTTTCTTCTGTAACGGCAGGAACCGACTTCGGAGCCGCAGCTTCGCCTTCTTCCTTTTCCTCTGCCTGCTTAATGCTGTCAACAACAGCCTTCTCAACCTCTTTTGCGAAGGCTTCGTCGTTCTTTATTAACTCCTTAAGCTTATCGCGTCCCTGGAAGCGCTGTTCTCCGTAAGAGAACCACGAGCCGCTCTTTTTAATTATACCGAGCTCAACCGCAAGGTCACAGATTTCGCCGTCGCGGTCAATACCCGTACCATACATAATGTCAAATTCAGCCTGCTTGAACGGAGGCGCGACCTTATTCTTAACGATTTTAGCTCTTGTGCGCGAGCCTACGAACTCGTTGCCGGGTGCTTTAATCTGTTCAATTCTTCTTACGTCGATACGCATCGAGGCGTAGAACTTAAGAGCGCGTCCTCCGGTCGTAACCTCGGGATTACCGTAAATAACGCCGACCTTTTCACGAAGCTGATTAATGAAGATAATTACGCAGTCGAACTTATTAACCGCGCCCGCGAGCTTTCTTAATGCCTGAGACATAAGTCTTGCGTGACGGCCAACCTGAGAATCGCCCATTTCGCCCTCAATTTCAGCTCTCGGTACAAGAGCGGCAACTGAGTCGACTACGATAATATCAACAGCGCCGGAGCGTACAATCTGTTCTGTAATTTCAAGCGCCTGCTCACCGTCGTCGGGTTGGGAAACGAGAAGAGAGTCAACGTCAACGCCGAGGTTTTCAGCGTAAACGGGGTCGAGAGCGTGCTCTGCGTCAATAAAAGCAGCAACGCCGCCCGCCTTCTGAGCCTCTGCTACGCAATGAAGAGCAAGGGTAGTTTTACCCGAGGACTCGGGACCGTAGATTTCAACAATTCTTCCCTTGGGAACGCCGCCGATACCCGTAGCAATATCAAGGGTAAGAGAACCCGTTGATATTGCGTCGACTTTTAAATGAGAGTTTTCGCCGAGGCGCATAATAGCTCCCGCGCCGAATTTCTTTTCGATCTGTTTAATAGCCGATTCGAGAGCGGCTGACTTTTCGTTTGATACTTTTTTATCGGTTGCCATAAAAATTCCTCCAATTTTGTAACTTATTTTTTACTCGCTTATTATACTAAATATAGTATTTAAAATCAAGGTAATATACAAAATTGTACATTATTTTACACTTTATTAAAATAAATGAAAAAAACACTTGCATTTTCGGTTTGTTTATGATAGAATTGTTCCGTTCTAAATTATTAAGGAGGTGTTTCGCAAATGGCTAAATGTGAATGCTGTGGTAAGGATGTATCCTTCGGTATTAAGGTATCCCACTCACACAGAAGATCAAACAGAGCTTGGAAACCGAATATCAAAAGAGTTAAGGCTATCGTAAACGGCTCACCCAAGAGAATTTATGTTTGCACAAGATGCCTTCGTTCAGGTAAGGTAGAAAGAGCGTAATCAATTTAAAAATTAAAGCCATCCGTTAAGGATGGCTTATTTTTTATTCTATTTTTTATTATCTCCTCTTTCACGGATAATAAACCTCACGGGAGTTCCGTCCAGTCCGAATATCTCGCGGAGCTGGTTTTCAAGATATCTCTGATACGAGAAATGGAAAAGGTCGGCTCTGTTAACGAAGAATACGAACGTGGGCGGGCGGGTTGAAGCCTGAGTCATATAGTAAATCTTAAGCCTTCTTCCTTTATCCGTCGGTGGCTGTACTCTCGCGGTAGCCGAGGCGAGCACTTCGTTAAGCTTACCCGTCGATATTCTCATTGAATTTTGAGAATGAACGAATACAATCATTTCATAGAGCTTATCAATTCTCTGTCCCGTTTTAGCTGATATGAACATAATCGGAGCGTAAGAGATAAAAGAGAAATCTACGGCGAGCTTTTCACGGAATTCCTTCATAGTATTTCCGTCTTTCTCGACGGCATCCCACTTATTAACGGCGATAATACACGCCTTACCCTGCTCCATCGCGATACCCGCGACCTTACTGTCCTGTTCCGTAAAGCCCTCGGTAGCGTCAATCATAATAACGCACACGTTAGCTCTTTCAACAGCCATTCTCGCGCGGATAATACTGTACTTTTCAATATCGTCGTTTACGCGGCTCTTTCGTCTTAGACCTGCGGTATCAATAAAATTGAATTTACCGTAATCGTTTTCAATATATGTATCGGTAGTATCGCGCGTTGTACCCGCGATATCGGATACGATTGCGCGCTGAGTTCCGCTTATTTTATTGACGAGCGACGACTTTCCTACGTTCGGCTTACCGATAACCGCAACGTTAATAACCTCGTCGTCGGGCTCGTCGTCCTCAGCGTCTTCGGGGAAATAGCTGATTACCTCGTCGAGCAAATCTCCCGTTCCATGACCGTGAACAGAGGATACGGCGTACGGGTCGCCGAGACCGAGATTATAAAATTCGTAAAACTCCGGGTCCGGAGCGCCGATTTTATCGCACTTATTTACGCACAGGATAACGGGCTTTCCGCTTTTCTGAAGCATCGAGGCAACCTCCTCGTCGCTCGCTACGACGCCGCATTTCAAATCGGTAACGAGAATTATTACGTCAGCGGTTTCGATAGCTATCTGAGCCTGTGAGCGCATCTGAGAAAGGATTATATCGTCGCTGTCGGGCTCGATACCGCCCGTATCGACAAGAAGAAAGCGGCGTCCGAGCCATTCGCAGTCGCCGTATATACGGTCACGGGTTACGCCGGGAGTATCGTCGACTATCGAAAGCCTTGCGCCTATTAACTTGTTAAAGAGTGTTGACTTGCCGACGTTCGGTCTTCCGACGATTGCGACAACAGGCTTTGCCATAATATCACCTCGCTATGTGATAATAAGAAAGGCGGCTATCGCCGCCTGACACTTAAATAATTAGTCCTTGCTTATAATTTCTCTGCCGCCGTAGTAACCGCAGTTCTTGCATACCTTATGAGATACGGTATAACCGCTGCAGTTCGGGCACTTTACAAGTGCAGGAGCGTCAAGCTTCCAAACGCTTGAGCGTCTTGAATT
Source organism: Eubacterium sp. (assembly GCA_024696725.1). GTDB lineage: Bacteria > Bacillota > Clostridia > Oscillospirales > Acutalibacteraceae > Eubacterium_R. The sequence continues at coordinate 10,607 of JAILGO010000007.1, forward strand.
TTTCTTTGCCTTTGAAGTTCTTCTAGCAGGTACAGCCATCTTATTTTCCTCCTTGATATATTAAACGTAGTTTATTCCTCATCAAGCAACTGTAGGAGAACCGCCATTCTCGGGTCGACGTCCTTTTCACAGTCGCACTTTTCACGGTTAAGATTTTTACCGCACTTCGGGCATAATCCTTTACAGTCGTCACTGCAAAGCATTTTTTGCGGTAAGAATAACTGAATTTCCTCATACACGGTATCGTCAAGGTTTATCTTATTATCGGCATCGGCAATCAGATATTCGTCGTCATCGTCCTCATTTTCAAGGTGAGACACGACTACCTTATTAACTCCGAAGGAATATTCTCTTGAAAATTCATCCGCGCATCTGTCGCAAATTCCGTTAAAGATGAAGCTCAGAGTCAGCTCAAGATGAGCAACGTCCGCCTTGCAGTACGCTCTTCCCTTTACGCTTACACCGTCAGTGAGTGGCTTATAGGTGCCGTATTCAAAATCGTCAAAAAACAGCTTTTCGTCAATATTGAGAACGTCGCCTGACGAATTGAACAAACCGGTAAAATCGAGCTGCATACATACCACCTCATCATTGCACCTTGATATTATATATATTAAATATTAATTTGTCAAGAATTTTTTAATTAAAAATACCGCCCTGCCGATTTACAGAGCGGTAATTCATATTAAGTTATATTTCCTCGCAGTAATCGAAAATTTCCACAGGTAAATCTTCTTTATCGCAGCTGAGTGTGAAATAGAAGTTTACGTCTGAGCTTTCACCAAGATTCGAGAGCATATCAAAGAACTGAATAAGCTCGCCGTATTCTCTTCCTACAATCTTGAAGGTAGCGTCAACAAGGATATCTGTAACGTCATAATTACCTGCACAAATACCTGCAATAAAGCCGTAAAAAGCTTTATGACCTTTAATATTGTATGTATCCGTTTCAAGCAGACGAGCCTTAGAGGATACGTCGTAGGTGAGCTTGGGTTCATTCTCTATACAAACAACATTACCGTCGGAATTCTCAACACAGGAATTCACAAAGTCAATAAGTCTTTTTGTTTTTCCGTGGCCTTTATTGCCGATAATTACTTTTATCATTTTTTAAATTCCTCCAACTAAGGTAATCAACAAAACGGTTACCCGTCCATTAATGATAGTTTATCATAATGCGAGCTTTTTTTCAAGCCTTTCTTTTTCGCTTTCATAGCCGGGCTTGCCGAGAAGAGCGAACATATTTTTCTTATAGCTCTCTACGCCGGGCTGATTAAACGGGTTTACTCCGAGAATATATCCCGATACGGCGCAGACCTTTTCGAAGAAATATATAAGACTTCCGATGTTGAATTCGTCTATACAATCCGCCTCTACGACAAGATTCATAACGCCGCCGTCGGTATGCGCGAGAAGAGTGCCAAGACGCGCTTTTTCGTTAACTGCGCTCATCTTTTCACCCGCAAGGAAGTTAAGTCCGTCGATATTTCCCTCCTGCTCGTTAATAACGAAATCATTATTACATGAATTGAACTTAACAACGGTTTCAAAGAGAAGCGAGGAACCGCTTTCCTGAATATACTGACCGAGAGAGTGAAGGTCGGTCGAAAATACGCACGAGGTCGGGAAAAGACCTTTTCCATCCTTGCCCTCGCTTTCGCCGAAGAGCTGCTTCAGCCATTCGTTGAACATAGCCATTGACGGCTCGTATGAAACGAAGCATTCAAGTCTCTTGCCCTTTTCATAGAGGCAGTTTCTTACCGCTGCGTACTTAAGCACGTTGTTTTCCTCTATGCTGTCGGAGCAGAATTCGCTTCTCGCTGCGGCTGCGCCGTCCATAAGAGCCTTTATATCAACGCCCGCAACTGCGATAGGAAGAAGTCCGACAGCGGTAAGAACGGAATATCTTCCTCCTACGTCGTCGGGGACAACAAAGGTTTTATATCCCTCCTTATCGGCAAGAACCTTAAGGGTTCCTTTGTTCTTATCGGTTGTGCAGAAAATACGCTTCGCCGCTTCTTCCGGAGAATACTTTGAATTTACAAGCTCTCTGAATACTCTGAAGGCGATAGCGGGCTCGGTAGTTGTTCCGCTTTTTGAAATCACGTTTACGGCGATATCCTTACCCTTACAGAGCTCAACGGTTTCGTTAAGTGCCGCAGGACTTATGGAATTACCGATAAAGAAAATCTGAGGCGTGTCCTTAGCGAGAAGATTATAGTTCTGTGACTTACAGGCTTCAATAACAGCGCGCGCGCCGAGATATGAGCCGCCGATACCGATTACGATAAGAACGTCGGCGTTCTTCTTAATATATTCGGCAGTCTTTAAAATCTCCTCAAACTCCTCTTTATCGTAGTCGACGGGTAAATCTATCCATCCGAGATAATCGTTACCCTCGCCGTTTCTGTTTTCAAGAGTTTTAAGCGCCGCAACTGCTCTCGGCGCCATGCTTTTAATATCTTCAGTTTTAACGATACTTTCCGCAAAATCAGAATTAAACTTTACTGACATATCAGTACCTCTGTTATATTAATTTTAAATTATTGCAAATTATACAACAAACTGACAAAAAAATCAACCTTATATTAAATATATTTTAATAAATATAAAATTATATAGTTCACGGTTATCCGGGCGATATCCCTCGGAGCGGTAAGAATAATCCTACC
>JAILGO010000068.1 GCA_024696725.1 Eubacterium sp.
CAAAAAATCGGGCAGTTGCCTGCCCGACCTGATTATTTTGTTTTAACCTTTTTAGCCTTGCTCCACTTTGAGAACTGCTTTTTGCCGTTTATTACTTTATAGGCGCGGATTTTTACATAGTAAACCTTCTTTGCCCTGAGATTCTTAACCTTTCTCTTAACGGTCTTTGCCTTCTTAACTGTTACGGTCTTTTTCTTTTTAAACTTTTTAGAGGTTGAATATCTTATCTGGTATCCGTCGACGCCCTTAACCCTCTTCCATCTTGCGGTAAAGGATTTTTTGCCTCTGACTACCTTTGAAAGCTTTGCCGCCTTGAGCTTCGGAATAGTTTTCTGAGCTACCTTGTGTCCGCAGATTTTACAGCAATAGCCGACGGTTTTTCCCGCCGTCTTAAACGTTGCGGGTTTACCCTTCGTTACCGTGTTAACGTGCGCCGGATGCTCCTTTGCGCTGAATCTGACAAGGTTTCCGAACATCGCAAGACCGAGTAGAGCGTCTTTCGTCGATAATGCGCTGTCTATACCGCCGAAGGTGAATATACCCGTTTTGCTCTCGAAGCCTTCAACAAGGTTTTTGTAGAGCTTAAAGGCTTTGTCAAAATCGCCAAGAGCGGCAAAAGCGCCCATAGCAAGAGCGGTGGAGTCGGCGTTAACGTTCGGATTCATTGCTATACCGTTTATATCCGGAAGGTCACAGAACGCGCCGTCGGGTTTAATATAGGTATTAATAACCTTGATTGCGTCGTCGATATATTTCTTATAAATATCGCCGGTAATAACCGTTCTGAACGGGAATAACGTCATTAAAAAGTATGCGGTATTATCACAGTTATAAAACGGCATATCCTTAGTTCCGAGGAACATACCCTTACCCATGGTGTAGTTACTGTCTATAAGGTCCTGTGCCGCTGCTTTCGCCAGCTCAAGCCTTCCCGCAATAATTGCTCCGTCAACTGCAAAGCGGTAATAATACGGGCTTGAGGGTTTAGCCTCCTCAAAGTTTATTGAAGAAAAAGCGGCTTTTATATCCGTAAAATCAATACCGCAGAGCTCGTAAATAATTATTACGGCGCCGTAGAGCGCTGCGTCCTCCTTCGGGTCGCTTTCCGCTGAATACGGGCTGATAAGCTTACCCGAATTAGCCGCGAGATTTTCGTTTACGCTGTTAACGAAAGCGGGGATATATTCCGAGATATCATATCCAGTAAGAGCGTAGTCCGCAAGAGCAGTTGCGTCCTTTAAGCCGAACGACTTACCGTTTCCGAGAGTGTATTTAACGCCCGCTTCTATTTCGGCTTTTATGTAATCGTAAAGCTTTGAAGTGCCGCATAATTTACAGTAAGCGGGGAAGATGTAAGAGCCGTCCTTCGTTTTTACGCTGACGTCTTTATTATCTATGAAATTTACGTCTATTACAATTTTTCCGTTTTTGTCGGTTACTCCGTATTCCTCGTCGCCGACAGTTACGGTTAAGCCTGCCGCAGGCGTGTTGCCCGACCAGCCCGCATAGCTGAACGTTATTTCAGCCTTTTCGCCGACATAGGCTTTCTTTTCGAGTGCGTCAGCGAAAACGTAGCTGTCGCTCCAGCCGACGGCGTCCTGATAAATAGCGAAGTAAGCAAAGTCGCCGTCTTTTACAGTATCGGTTAATCCGCCCGACATAATATGGTTATTCCAATAACCTACCGCGCTTGTCGCTTCGCCGAGAAAACTCGTGATTTTTGCCCAGCCCTCGCTCGTATCAACCGTAAGCGGCGCGTAGCTCGCAAAGTCCTCGCCGAAGACGTCGAGGTGGAGTGCAATAGCCGCGTCGAGCATAGTAGGCTCGTCGGTATCGTCGGTATAACCGACTTTATCGGCGTATCTGTCGTCAAGGTCGGATGATACCTTCGCTTCATAAGGCGACAGTACGAAAGCTCCGGCTGCTACGCCGGTCAGAGTGATTGTAGCGGTTTTTGCGTCGCTCTTTGCAAAAACGCCCGTTGCCGCCGTAAGACTTGTTAAAGCCATAATTACGGCAAGCAGTAATGATAGTGCTTTTTTCATTTTTTACCTCCTAATAAAAAAGCTCTGCCTTAGCAGAGTGAAGGTTTTTCGCGCGAAAATAAAACGCAAATCCATAACGCCTTCCTCTTGCCCAAGGGTTTGAATTAAACTTAAAACTCGTCTCCCGGCTTATGGTATAGCTAAGCTCGGCTTACAGCCTTCTCAGTTTCCCGATGGCGTCAGTAAGCCTTCACCAAATACGGTAATGGCGGTTGCTGAGGATTCCGACCTCATTCCGTTAGTCTTAAGTTTGCACAACAATTATACCATAATCATTTATTAAATTGCAATACTATATATTTTTGTTGCAAGACTAAAAAAAATGTGGTAAAATTTTATTGATAACAAAAAAAGGAGATGTGTTTATGGATTTACAGAAAATCATAGACAAAAAGGACTGGGCTGCAAAGTATACCATTGATGAAATTACATATATCATCAAGAACTTTGAAAAAAGAGACCCCGGTTCAAAGGGTGAAAGACAGGCTGCCGAATATATGGCAAAGGTGCTTGAAGAGGATTGCGGCTGCGACCCTGAGCTCACTCAGATAGAGAGCTTTAAGGAACATCCGGGCTCCTTCTTCGGCTGGATTTATTTTACAATCACCTTTGTACTCATTTCAATCGCGATGTATTTCGTATGTCCTCTCGTAGGCGTAATACTTATCCCGATTGGTCTGATTATCGTATTAATGCAGTTCGGCGTTTATAAGAAGTTCGTTGACTGGGCTTTTGAGGAAAAAACTGGTACAAATATTACCTGCGTTAAAAAGCCTACGGGCGAGGTTAAAAGACGCCTTGTCCTTAACGGTCATATCGACGCTGCGTGGGAATGGCCCGTAAACTATGCTCTCGGCGGCGTAGGCTTTGAAAGCCATGCGATTATCTGCGCGGTCGGCGCAGTCTTCTATATCGTTGTATCCGCGCTCTATCTTAAAAATTTCGGCTTACTCGGTATCGCCGTAAACGGAAGCCTTTCCTACGCGGTTGCTCCATGGTTCGTTAAGGCTGCCTTCTGGGGACTTCTTTTCGTTCCGTTTGAATTCGGTCTCTACTTTATGTGGAATAAAAAGAGAATCGTTGACGGCGCTAACGATAACCTCACGGGCTGCTATATGGGTATCGCTCTTCTCAAGGCTCTTAAGGACGAGGGAATTGAGCTTGAAAACACTGAGCTTGTAGTAGTTAACTGCGGCTCTGAGGAAGCCGGTCTCCGCGGCTCCAAGGCATGGGCTGAGGCGCATAAGGGCGAATATCAGGACGTTCCTACCTTCTTCTTCTCTTACGATACTATTCACGACCCGAAGTATTTAATGGTTAACTACCGCGACCTTAACGGTACCGTTAAGTCCGATAAGGACGTTTCCGACCTCTTCCTTGAGGCGGCTCAGGCTCTTGATATTCCGATTCTCAAGGGTTGGGTACCTCCTCTCGGCGGCGCTACGGATAACGCTGCTTTCTGTCAGGGCGGCTTCCGTTCAACAGGTATTACGGGACTTAACCATAAGCTTGAAAACTATTATCATACCCGCCGCGATACTTATGACAATATGAACGAGGAGGGTATCGCAAACTGCTTCGCAGCTACCGTCAAGGCGCTCGAAATGTTCGATAACGGAGCTAAGCAGTAATGGAGCTTCCCAAAGACCCGTTTATGCTTTTAAGTGTAGTCAATATGAAGCTGCGCGACGGTTATTCAGGTCTTGACGCGCTTTGCGACGACCTTAATCTTAACCGTAAGGAGCTTGAAGAAAAGCTCCTTGCCGCAGGCTTCGGGTATAATGAAGAGCTTAATCAGTTCAGATAAAATAAAAGCCGTCGCTGACGGCTTTTATTTATGGTATTTTGAATTGTTCAATATCGACGTCGCTCTGTAAAGCTGCTCAAGCGTGACTACTCTCATTAACTGATGGGGAAGCGTGATTTTTCCGAAGGAGAGCTTAAAATTGCCCTGAGCCTTCACCGCGTCGGATATACCGAACGAGCCGCCTATAATCAGCGCGATTTCGCCGTAGCCCTTAACCGTGACGTCGCTGAGCTTAGCGGCGATTTCCTCGGAGGAAAGCTGAGTTCCCTCGATACACATAGGGATAATATACGCGCCCTTCGGGATTTTAGCGGCTATCGCTTCGCCCTCTCTGTTCTTTACCTGCTCGATTTCGGCGGGCGACGGACTCTCGGAGCAACGGTATTCGTCTATTTCAATTATATTAACTTTAGCGTACGCCGAAAGGCGTTTTTTATATTCCTCGCACGCGTCGCGCAGATATTTTTCCTTAAGTCTGCCGACGGCTATAACCGTAAGCTTAATCATAGTATTATAGGGTGGGAGTTGTTCTCCGGCGGTGAAACCGCAAGCCGATAGTCCCGTCCTTCCTCAAAGCCCTCGCCGAGAAGCGCGGTAACCGTAGCCTGACGCGCAATATCGGGGTGGTTGTTTTCTCTGCTTAAATGTGCGAGCACAATTCTCGTCGTGCCGTTTTTCACAAGGTGCTTTGAAAACTCCGCGCTGTCAACGTTTGAAAGGTGACCTACCCTTGAGAGAATTCTCTGCTTTAACATATAGTGATACGGTCCGTTTTCAACCATCATAACCTCGTGATTGCTTTCAAGATATACAAGGTCCGAGCCCGTAACGGTTCTTATCGCGTCGGAAGTAACGTAGCCCGTGTCGGTGCATACCGATACGCTGCGTCCGCTGTTAAGGTTAAAGCGGTAGCCGTAGCACTCCACGCTGTCGTGGCTGTTCATAAAGGGAATAATCTCTATCCCGCCGAGTTCAGCGCCCTTTTCCGCCGTTTCGGTATGTACGTCGCTGTTGATTTTTCCTTCCGAAAAGAGCTTTCCTATTATCTTGTCGCTTGTGAAAACGGGTATTCTGTGCCTTGCCGCAAGTACCCTGAGCCCGTTTATATGGTCGGCATGCTCGTGGGTGATAAAAATTCCGCTGAGCTTTGAGGCGTCCTCTCCGATTTGAGAGAGCGCGTTTTCAATTCTTTTTGCGCTTACTCCTGCGTCGACAAGAAGCTTCGTTTCGCCCTCAGAAATGAATATTGAATTTCCGCTGCTGCCCGAAAAGAGCTGACAGATTTTTGCCATAATAACCTCTTATAAATTAAAAGGGGAAGTCGTCCTTCCCCCGAAATACCGTATTATCCTGCTGAGGGTACTGCCTGTGAATCCTTAACCTCAACGCGCTTTATGTCGGCGCCGATTGCGGTTAATTTTTCAACGATTTTTTCGTAACCTCTGTCTATATACTGAATGTTTTCAACGGTTGTAACGCCGGTTGCTATCATTCCCGCGATAATAAGCGCAGCGCCTGCTCTGAGGTCCGTCGCCTTAACCTCGCAGCCCGCGAGGCTCTTTACGCCCTCGATAACGGCAACCTTTCCGTCGACCTGAATGTTAGCGCCCATTCTGAGAAGCTGACCGACGTACTGAAAACGGTTATCCCATACGCTTTCCGAAAGGATACTCGTTCCCTCGGCGACTGAAAGAAGCACGCACATCTGGGGCTGCATATCCGTCGGGAAGCCGGGATGAGGCATAGTCTTAACGTTACATTTGTTGAGCTCCTTGAAACGGGTAACTCTTATAGCGTCGTCGTATTCAATAACCTCGGCGCCCGCCTCGATAAGCTTAGCGCTTATGGATTCCATGTGCTTGGGGATAACGTTCTTAACGAGTACGTCTCCGCCGCAGGCAGCGGTAGCTACCATATAAGTTCCCGCTTCAATCTGGTCGGGAATAATTGAATAGGTACAGCCGTGCATTTTTTCAACGCCGCGGATTTTAATAACGTCGGTACCCGCGCCTCTTACGTCTGCGCCCATAGTGTTAAGGAAGTTTGCAAGGTCAACGATGTGCGGCTCCTTAGCCGCGTTCTCGATAACCGTAAGTCCTCTTGCAAGTACAGCCGCAAGCATTACGTTAATAGTGGCACCGACCGATACCTGGTCCATATAAACCGACGAGCCGATAAGCTTGTCGGCGTTTGCTACGACCATACCGTCTACCATATCGACGTCGGCACCGAGCATCTTAAAGCCCTTTATATGAAGGTCGATAGGTCTTACGCCGAAATTACATCCGCCGGGCATAGCGACCTCAGCCTTCTTGAATCTTCCGAGCATAGCGCCGATAAGATAATAGCTCGCTCTGAAATGAGAGGTAAGCTCGTAGGGAACGCTCTGGTACTTGATATCGGTTGTGTCGATTTCGACGGTGTCCTTATTGATAAGACGGACCTTAGCGCCGAGCGTGTCGAGTATTTCTATGATAAGCTGAACGTCGCTTATCTGAGGTATGTTTTCTATTCTTACGACTCCGTTTGCAAGAATAGCCGCGGGGATAATAGCTACAGCCGCGTTTTTAGCGCCGCTTATAGTTACCTCGCCGAACAGCTCCTTGCCGCCGTTAATAACAAAATTTTCCAAAATTTCAGCCCCCCGATTCGGGTATATAATCTATCTATAGTAGTATTTAAAGTTTGAAAGTGTATATGTATGGAAATACACATTAGACATTATACCAAATACTGTTTATAAAAGAAATAAAAAGCAGGTCATTTTATCCGAAATGTAATTATTTTAAACAACTAAATAAGCAGGTC
>JAILGO010000119.1 GCA_024696725.1 Eubacterium sp.
CCTTTGTTTTCGGGTTGTTCGGGTCCTGAAGCTCCTCGGTCAGACGCTTCGGAAGCTTATCCGCGCCCGCCTTCTGACCTAAGATAACGTTTCCGATACGCTCGGCGTTCCAGCCGTAAGCTCCCCAGGTCAGCATAGACGCCATATTCGCTCTCATTCCCGTCGCGTGCTGAACGGCGATAGGATGAGGCAGAAGCGGAATATTGAGCTGAGGCACCTTTGTAAAGTGGCTCAGAAGATTAACAACGGGTCCGACGTACGGGAAGCACGCGAGAATAGTTTTTGTCAGAAGCATATTCGGCTTTCCGATAAGAAAACCGGGAAGCACCGCGTAGCTTGTAAACAGACAGCTGCCCGCCGCGGAAATAGATTCCATAAGATTCTGGAACATAATACCGATAGCTGCCTTGCCGTGAGGTGTGAGGGAATTGACGTCAAGACCGAGTCCCTCAACGACGACCATATAGCCTGCGTTAAGGTGGCAGCCGCCGCGGTTTGCAGTAGCATAGCCGAGTCCCTGACCGACGGCGTGGCGCGGCTCGTACGCCGCGAGCTCCATACCCTTTGCGTGAATAGCGAATTCCTTGCCGCCGAATTTTTCGCTCATCCGTTTCGAGCCGTCGGCAAGCTCGTTCCCCTCGCCCCTGCGGTAAGCTATATCCTCAAACATCTTTGAAATATTATCCGTTTCGCCGAAGTGAACTCCGAAATCGTGAATTCCTTTTTCGGCGAGCTCCATAGCGAACGCAATAGAGCCTGCGCAGGAAATCGAATCCATACCGAGCTCGTCGAGCTCATAGTTCCATTTAAGTATTTTTTCAATATCGTCGTTTAAAATATTAGGACCGAAAAGTCCGAGAGTTTCAAGCTCGGGACCCTTTACGACCTTACCCCCGACCTCTACTCTTCTCGCACAGCGGATTACGCAGCCCGTGCACGCGCCGTTTGAAACGAGGTGGTTTTCCGCCAGCTCTTCGCCCGACACGTTTTCAAAGCCGTCAAATCTTCCGGCGGAAAAGTTCTTGGTAGCAAGAATAGAGTGCGCCTGCATCGGTGCAATCAGTCCGGCGCTGCCAAGCTTCGGAAGCTGTCTTCCCGTTAGGGGATGAGACTGAAGCAGCTTAGTCCACTTTACGTTAAACTGCTTAAGCTTTTCCTCGTCGTAAAGCTTCGGGAGCTTAGTTCCCTTTGCGGTAACTGCCTTAAGCTTTTTATCGCCGAAAACGGCTCCGACGCCGCCGCGTCCCGCCGTTCTTTCATTACTGAAAACGCAGGCGTAAAGCACCTTATTTTCACCCGCGGGACCGATAACGAGCCTTCCCGGATAGTCAATAAGCTTTTCCTGCGCCTCGCCCGTGGTAAGTCCCCACAGCTCCTCAGCACTCTCAAAGGTAACCTCGTCAGCCGTAATGTGCACGGTTACGGGGTTTTCGCTTCTTCCGCCGAAAATTACGGCGTCATAGCCCGCGCGTTTAAGCGAAAGACCGAAGTCGCCGCCGCAGTTTGACGAGGTTATAATATTCGTCAGCGGAGAAACGGTTGAAATATTGAATCTCGACGTGTTCGGACAGCCGCAGCCCGTAAGCGGACCCGTTGTAACGACGAGCCAGTTATCCTCGTCAAACGCCTTCATCTCGGGCGTAATATGATGAAGAAGGATATCGGCAGCCATTACTTTTCCGCCGAGAGTACGCTCTCTGTCCTTATCCGTCCACGGAAACTCTTCGTAGGTTTGTTTCGATAAATCAACAAACAGAACCCTACCCATATAACCGCAGTATTCAGTCATTTTTATCACTCCTTATTTCAAGTGCGTGTATTTTATTATTATCATATACGTAAAGCTTTCCCGCGCTTTCGGTCCTGCCGAGAAAATAATCGGTTGCAAGCTGCGCCTCAAGCGCTCCGATAATGGCTGCAGTCGCGCTCGGCGAAAGAGACTTTTTGACCGTTCCGTTAAGACAGCCCGCCGCTTCCAAATCGGGCGTTTTATCGGGTAAATACATATATGCAATTCCGAAAAAGCCGTTAATATTTCCGTTAACCAAGGGGATTTTTTTCTCCCTGCAATCAGCATTTACGAGCTTTCTCGTTTCAATATTATCAACGGCAAGAATAACGATATCAAAGCCGTTTAAAAGCGATTTTTCGTACCTTTTGAAGCGGTATTCGATTTCCGTTTCGGGGGAATATTTCTTCAGCCTTTCGGCAAGGAGCTTACACTTTTCTTTTCCCGTATCTTCCTTAGTATAGAAAAACTGACGGTTGAGATTTCTTTCCTCAACGGTATCGTAATCAACAAGCAGCAGCCTTCCTATCCCCGCGCCCGCGAGGTGAACGGCGGCGTTTGTTCCGAGCCCGCCGCAGCCTATAATTACGGCGCTGTTTTTTGAAATATCAAAGCCCTGAATTTCGGATTTCAAGCTCATTTTCCGTAATTACCTCCGCAACTCTGAGTATTTCCGCTTAGCGTTTCGACGGCGTGAGGAAGAACGTTGATAACAACCGCAATGCTTTCCCTTACAGCCTTCGGGCTTCCGGGAAGATTAATAATAAGAGTACCGCCGCGTATTCCGCTTACGGCGCGCGAAAGCATAGCTCTTTCGGTAATTTCAAGGCTCTTCGCCCTTATCGCTTCGGATATACCGGGAACCTTTTTTTCGATTACCGCTTCAGTAGCTTCGGGCGTAACGTCCCTCGGCGCGAAGCCCGTGCCGCCCGTTGTAAAAATCACGTCGCATTTTTCATCGTCGGCAAGCTCGCAGATTGCCTTTGAAATTTTGAATTTTACGTCGGGAACGAGACGGTAAACGCTTTCGTCGCAAAGAGGCTTTACGCATTCCTCTATAGCGGGACCGCTTTTGTCATCGCAAACTCCGTTAAAGCATCTGTCGCTTACGCAGATTATTCCGATTTTCATACTCATCACCTACGATAATATTATCATATTTGTACATTAAGTTCAATATATAAATATTTTTCTTTAAAAATAGTTAACTATGTGGTAAAATATGGTTAATGATATTGCCCGACTCCGTACGGCTAAGTGTTATCATAGGCTTTACGGAGCGAAGCTGAAATAAACTTCACATCAGCTTAAGGGTACAGCGGGAAACGGCTGTGCCTTCCGTGTTTGAAAAGGAGCAGTTATCATGAAAAAAGTTTTAGCAGTATTAATGGCACTCGTTATGGCGTTTGCGTTTGCAGCCTGCTCTGCAAAGCCTGCCGACGATGCCGCATCCACCGACGCTCCCGCAGCAGCCGACGCTAAGGTAATCCGTCTTTCGACCACTACCTCGGTTAACGACTCGGGACTTCTTCCCTATCTTCTTCCTACCTTTGAAAAGGAAACGGGCTATAAGGTTGAGGTTCAGTCGGCAGGTACGGGCGCAGCCATCCAGAAGGCTATCGACGGTAACGCCGACGTAATCCTCGTTCACGCAAAGGCTTCCGAGGAGGAATTTATCGCAGGCGGTTACGGCGTTGAAAGACTTCCGTTCATGTACAACTATTTCGTAGTTGTAGGTCCTAAGGACGACCCCGCAGGCATTAAAGGAAGCGCGGACGCAGCCACGGCATTCGGCAAGATTAAGGAAAGCGAAAGCAAGTTCGTATCCCGCGGCGACGAAAGCGGAACGCACAAAGCTGAGCTTAAAATCTGGGGCGAAGGAAACGAGCCCAACGCAGAGAACGACAAGTGGTATATCAGCGCAGGTCAGGGTATGGGCGCATGTCTTACAATGGCAAGCGAGCAGCAGGCTTACTGCCTTACCGACAAGGCAACCTTCCTTTCAATGAAGGACGAGCTCAACCTCGACATCGTTCTTGAAGAGGGCGAGGATATGAAGAACACATATTCTCTTATCGCTGTAAATCCCGAAAAGATTGACGGCGTTAACACCGAAGGCGCTCAGGCGTTCATCGACTGGATGCTCGGCGACGAAGCAAGCGCTCTTATCGCAAAGTACGGCGAAGAGGAATACGGCGTCGCACTTTTCAAGCTTCTTGAAAAATAATGGAAAGCATCAGACAGGCGTTTGATTTACTTTTTTCCCTCGACAAAGAGCTTCTTCAGATTATAGGCGTTACGCTCAGAATGTCATTTTTCAGCACGGTTATTTCGTGTTTAGCCGGACTTCCGCTCGGCGCGCTTATAGGTACAAGAAGCTTTAAGGGAAAGTCGTTTATAAAAAAACTTATACATACTTTAATGGGCTTGCCGCCGGTGGTGGCAGGCCTGTTGGTCTATACCCTGTTCACTCATTACGGACCGTTCGGAAGTCTTAACCTTCTCTTTACGGTTAGGGTAATGGTAATAGCGCAGGTTATTCTAATCACGCCCGTCGTAACAGGTCTTTCCTCATCTTTTATTGAGAGTACCTCAAAGCCCGTGATTGAAACAGCGCGAGGTCTCGGGCTTTCAAGAGGTAAAACCGCAGGACTCTGTATATCCGAGGGACGCTCCTCTCTTTTTTCCGTCGTGCTTAACGCCTTCGGACGCTCTATCGCCGAGGTCGGCGCCGTAAGCATCGTCGGCGGCAATATTCAATGGAAAACGAGAGTAATGACAACGGCGATTATGCTTGAAACGAACAAGGGCAAGTTTTCCTTTGCGCTCGCGCTCGGAATAATACTTCTTCTCATTGCCTTTACCGTCAACGCACTCGCCTCGTTTATAGTAAAGGAGCCTTCGGATGATTAAGATAAAAAACCTGAAAAAAAGCTACGGCGAGCGTACCGTGCTTGATATAAAAGAGCTTGTAATCAACGACGGCGAAACCGTCGTTTTTGCAGGAGCCAACGGAAGCGGGAAGACTACGCTTCTCCGTATTCTCGCGGGAATGCTTAAAGCAACCGACGGTGAAATCGACTCGCCGAACGAGGTTCTTTATCTTCCTCAGCAAAGCTACGCCTTCCGCGGAGATTTAATTAAAAACATCACTATCGGAGGCGCGGACAGGAAAGAGGCTGAAAAGCTTCTTGAAGCGCTTGAGCTTTCGCATTTAAAGGATAAAAAGGCGCGCTCGCTTTCGGGCGGTGAGCTTCAGAGACTCGCGCTTTGCCGACTGCTTGTCAGGGACTGCAGGCTGCTTCTGCTTGACGAGCCAACGAGCGCCTGCGACGCTAAGGGCGCAGAGCTTGTTATAAGCGCGATTAAAGACTATCGGAAAAAGCACGGCTGCACCGTGCTTATGAGCACTCACTCCCCCGTCCTTGCCGCTAACGCCGCAGACAGACTGATTATTCTAAACGGCGGAAAAGCCGAGACCGACGGCGAGCCGAAGAAGGTGCTTAATAACCCCGAAACCGAATGGGCAAAAAGCTTTATCGCAGGGTGGAAAATATAATGCTTAACGTTCTTACAAGGGAGAAAGCCGTTTCTCTTATTAAAGAAAAGACGGCGCAGATAACTCCCGAAACCGAAAAAGTGAATATTGCTTCAGCTCTCGGAAGAACGCTCGCGCAGGACGTTATTTCAGCCGAGAATATTCCCTCGTTTGACAGAACGACGGTCGACGGCTACGCGGTTATTGCCGCGGACACCTTCGGTGCGGGAGAAGCTATACCCGCTCAGCTCGACACGGTCGGGGAAATACTTATGGGCGAAAAGGCTGACTTCACTCTTAAAAGAGGTCAGTGCGCTAAAATCTCAACAGGCGGTATGCTTCCGAACGGAGCGGACGCCGCGGTTATGGTTGAGCATACGGAAAACGCCGAAGGGCTCTGTCTGATTTATAAATCCGTTGCGCCGTACGAAAACGTAACAAAAACGGGCGACGATATTTCCGAGGGCGAAACGGCGCTTAAACGGGGTACTGTTATAACTCCCGCCGAAACCGGAATTCTCTCGGCGCTCGGTATTTACACCGTTCCCGTTTTTAAAAAGCCCGTTATAGCTATCATTTCAACGGGCGACGAAATAGTAAACGATACTCCCGAAAAGGGACAAATCAGAGATATTAACACCTATCTTCTTTCAGCTTCGGTAAAGCAGTACGGATGCGACGTGCTTGAATACGGAGCGGTACGCGACAGAAGAGAGGAAATCGAAGGCGCGGTTAAGGACTGCGCCGAAAAAGCCGACGCCGTGCTTATTTCGGGCGGCTCCTCGGCAGGTACAAGAGATATGACCGTGGATATAATTGATTCGCTCGGCGAGGCGTTTTTCCACGGAATCGCAATGAAACCGGGAAAGCCGACAATTTTCGGTATGATAAACGGTAAGCCCGTATTCGGGCTGCCCGGTCATCCTCTCGCGGCTTACTTCGTTTTTCGGCTGATTGTAACGGAATATATAAGAGGAGTATTGAGACTTTCCCCCGACAAGCCGAAAAGAAGCGGCTGTCTTGAGGTCAATATTCCGTCAAACCACGGCAGAGAGGAATTTCTCTGCATTAAATTCAATGAAAACAACAAGGTCGTTCCCGTACACACCAAGTCGGGCATCGTCTCCGTTTTATCGGAAGCAGAGGGCTTTATAAGAATACCGCGCGACGCTGAGGGTATGTTTAAAGGAACGGCTGTGGAAATATACGAATTATGAAATACAATTATCTTAACAATCTTCCTCTTGAAGAGGCGAAGAATAAATACTACGGGCATTTAACCGCGGTCGGATTCAGAGGTAAAACCGAAACCGCAGCAGTTACCGACGCCTGCGGAAGAATAATAAAAAATGCCGCTTACGCGCATATCTGCTCACCGCATTACAACGCGTCGGCTATGGACGGCGTTGCGGTTAAGGCAGAAATCACCTTTACCGCAAGCGAGCGCACGCCCGTTACGCTCACTCCCGCAGACTTCACGGTTGTAGACACGGGCGACCCCCTTCCCGAAAACGCCGACGCGGTAATTATGGTAGAGGATTTAATAGAAAGCGGCGAGGGCTGTTATAAGATTATTTCCTCCGTCGTTCCGTGGCAGAACGTCCGTCAGGTCGGAGAGGATATCTGTATGGGCGATATGATAGCTCCGTCGGGGACCGTTCTTACTCCCTCGCTTTGCGGAGCGCTCCTCGCGGGCGGTATTACCGAAATCGAGGTAATAAAAAATCCCGTGGCAGGTATTATCCCTACGGGCGACGAAATCGTACCGCCTACAAGCGAGCCTGAAACGGGAAATATTATCGAATTCAACTCAACCGTATTCAAGGGGATGCTCGGCGAAATGAGCGCTGAGGCTAAGGTATATCCGATTATTCCCGATAAAAAAGAGCTTATAAAGGCGACGGTTGAAAAGGCGCTCAGCGAATGCGATATCGTGCTCGTTTCCGCAGGCTCGTCCGCAGGGCGCGACGACTATACGAGCGAGATTATTTCGGAGCTCGGAACCGTTCTCGTTCACGGAATAGCTATTAAGCCCGGTAAGCCCGCCGTACTCGGCGAGGCGCAGGGAAAGCCCGTTATCGGACTTCCCGGATATCCCGTATCGGCAATCGTTATTATGGACGAGATTGTCAGAGAGGTCGCGGCAATGTACTACGGCAGGGCAAGGCTTCCGCGCGACACGGTAAAAGCGGTTCTTTCAAAGAAGCTCGTTTCTTCGCTTAAATACAGCGAATACGTCCGCGTGTCGCTCGGCAGAATTAACGGCAGACTCTCCGCCTCGCCGCTTGCAAGGGGCGCGGGCGTGATTACAAGCTTTACGAAGGCTGACGGCGTACTTATAATCCCTCAGAACTGCGAGGGCATCGAAGCGGGCGAGGAAATCGGGGTCCGTCTTAATAAGCCGCTGTCCGAAATTGAAAATACGCTTATAGTAACGGGAAGCCACGACCCTCTTATCGACGAGGTATCGGATTTTCTCGCTAAAAAGGGCGCGCCGTTCAGAGTGTGCTCAACGCACGTCGGCAGTATGGGCGCAATCTACGCCGTGCGCGACGGACTCGCGCATTTAGGCGGTATCCATCTTCTCGACACAGAGACGGGGGTATATAACAAATCATACGTTGAAAAGTATCTTCCCGACGGAAAAGCCGTAACCGTTAAGGGCGTCGGCAGAGTTCAGGGCTTAATGGTACAAAAGGGCAATCCGCTCGGCATAAGGGAATTCAGGGACATTAAAAACGTACGCTACGTTAACCGTCAGAGAGGAGCGGGAACGCGTATTCTCTGCGATTATCTGCTTGAAAAGAACGGACTCGCACCTCAGGATATTAACGGCTATCACAACGAGGAATTCACTCATACCGCAGTAGCTGCGCTGATATCGGCAGGAAACGCGGACGCGGGACTCGGTATTTACTCCGCCGCTAAGATGTACGGTCTTGATTTCATACCTGTATGTAACGAGACCTACGAGTTTTTAGTCGATAAAAACGAGCTTGAAAACCCGATGGTCAGGGCTTTTCTTGACGTTCTTTACAGCGAAGAATTCAAAACCAGACTTAACAAAATGGGAGGCTACGTATAATGCTTACTCACATTAACGAAAACGGTGAAGCGGTAATGGTCGACGTGGGAGGTAAGGAGATTACCGTCCGCACCGCAAGAGCTTACGCGAGAATTAAAATGAAAAGTGAAACGCTCAACGCTCTATCAGACGCAAATCTTAAAAAGGGCGACGGTCTCTCGGCAGCAAGGCTCGCGGGTATTATGGGCGCTAAAAAAACGGGAGAGCTTATCCCGCTCTGCCACAATATTCCCATAGATAAAATAACCGTGGATTTTGAAAAGGAAAGCGACACACGGCTCGGTATTTACGTAAACGCAAAATGCACCTATAAAACGGGTATTGAAATGGAGGCGCTGACGGGCGCTTCAATCGCAGCGCTTACGGTCTACGATATGTGTAAGGCGATTGACCGCGAAATGATTATTGAAGAGATTAAGCTGCTCGAAAAGACGGGCGGAAAGAGTGATTTTTACCGTGAGAGATAGTTTCAACAGAGAAATATCATATCTTCGTATATCCGTAACTCAGCGCTGCAATCTGAACTGTGTTTATTGCGGTAAGGAGGACTGCGCGAAAAAGGCGGAGGAGCTTTCTCCCGTGCAGTATTATAAAATAGTGAAAACCTTTTCGGAGTGCGGAATAAAAAAGATAAGAATTACGGGCGGCGAGCCGCTTGTAAGACCCGATATTACCGAGACAGTCAGACTTATCCGCTCTATTCCCGAAATTGAAACAATCGCGCTCACGACGAACGGAGTATACCTCAAAAGGTACGCAAAAGAGCTGAAAGCAGCGGGACTCGACAGCGTAAACATCTCGCTTGACAGCACCGACGGAAGCACTTACCGCCGTCTTACGGGCGCCGACGTGCTTCAAAGAGTGTTAGAGGGTATCGACGAGGCTGAAAAAGCCGGACTTTCGCCGATAAAGCTCAACGCCGTGCTTATGAAGGGCGTAAACAGCGACGGCGCGGGCGAGCTGATTAAGCTTGCGCGAGAACGAAAAATCGACGTACGCTTTATCGAGCTTATGCCCTTCTCCGACGAGGGCGAAAGCTCCGAGCTTATAGTCACGGGCGACGAAATACTTGAACGCTTCCCGTTTCTTGAATACACGAATACCGAAGGCACGGCGAAGTATTATTCCGCTTATGGCTTTAAAGGACGCGTAGGGCTGATAAATCCCGTAACGCATAAATTCTGTAACGAATGCAACCGCGTCCGACTGCTCTGCGACGGGAGAGTAAAGCCCTGTCTCGGATACGATACGGCGTACGATATTATGCCGTTTATTGACGACTCTCAAAAGCTTAAAAAGGAGCTTGAAAAGATAATATTTAAAAAGCCCGCGGGACACAGCTTTGAAAGCGAAGGCGCCCCGCACGGCTTAAACAGGACAGGAGGATAACTATGGCTAAGGTCGCAGCGATAAATATAAGCGAAAAAAAGAAAACGCCGAAAAAATCCATACCCGAAGGAAAGCTGATTGAAAACTTCGGCTTCGAGGGCGACGCTCACGCGGGCAAGTGGCACCGTCAGGTCAGCCTTCTTGCAAAGGAGAGCATAGAGCGCGCTAAGGGTATGCGTACCGACGGGCTCTGTCACGGTATGTTCGCGGAAAATATTACTACCGAGGGAATCGTTCTTCACACTCTGCCCGTAGGAACGAAGCTTAAAATCGGCGATACCGCCGTAATCGAGATAACCCAGATAGGCAAGGAGTGCCACGACGGCTGCGCTATAAAAGAGCTCGTCGGTCAGTGCATAATGCCTCGCGAAGGAATCTTCGGCATAGTGCTGACGGGCGGAACGGTAAAGGAAGGCGACGAAATCACCGTATTATAGCAATCACAGACGAATAAAACCCGCAAACAGCTGAAAAAAACTGTTTGCGGGTTTTATTATTATATCGGAATTATGAATCGTAGAAATGCTGTCCGTCGCCGGTTACAAGACGTTCGGTTCTCGGATACTCGAAAACAGCTTCGTTATCGGCGTTTGCTTCAAGG
>JAILGO010000137.1 GCA_024696725.1 Eubacterium sp.
TTCCGCCGCCGACGGAAGCTTCAAAAAGATAGTTTACGCCGTACTCCTTCGCGGTATTAAGAAGCTCAAGTCCCTTCTGGGCTACAAGCTCTTTATTAGAGCTTACAACGCTTTTTCCCGACTTTAAAAGCTTCATCGTAAAATCAAACGCGGGGTTTACGCCGCCCATCGTTTCGGCTACGACCTTTATTTCACCGTCGTTTAAAATATCGTTAAAATCCTTTGTAAAAAGCGCCTCGTGGCTGTCGCCCGGGAATTCGCGCAGGTCGAGTATTCTTTTAACCTCAAGCGCTTCCCCGTCGGTACGCTTCATTATTACCTGTTTATGATTTTCTATTACGTCTACGACACCGGATCCTACGGTTCCGTAGCCCATTACAGCAACTTTCATATAATTTGCCCTTCTTTTTAAATATACGTCTGAACTATTATATCAAATTAAGTATGCAAACGCTACTAAAATTTTAAATTTTTGGTAAAAAAATAATTAAACATTATAAAATCACTTGAAGTTTAGTACATATTGCTTATAATAAAAGATATAAGACGACTTTTTATCGGGAGGCTGATAATAATGACGGAAAAAGTCGAGAAGCGCAAAGCTTTTCTTATTAACATACTGTTTCTTGCAGCAATACTTGCGCTGATATACGTATTTTTTAAATATCTTTTCTGGGTTTCGGCGCCGTTTATTCTTACTTTTCTTATAGCGATTCTTCTTCAGAAGCCGATAAGAGCGCTCGACAGAAAGTGTAAGAAAAATCTTCACACGTTCTGGAGCATAATACTCGTAATACTCGTAATACTTGTAATTCTCGTTCCGCTCGGTTTTATTTTATCATCCCTCATTTCCAAGGTTTCGGATTTGATAAGGCAGCTCGTCGATATGCTTAAGGATATACCGACGCTTCTCGCGACTATCGAGACGAAGGTTCTCAACTTCGCGAAGTTCCTTCCCGAAGGCATTTACGAGTCCTTCAGTAAAACGGTAACCGAGGCGTTCTCAAAAATGATTGAGGACTCGGATTTCGGCTCTCTCGGAATAGACACCTCTTCGCTTAAAAACGGCGTTTCAAGCGGAATCTCGGGAGTTTTCGGAGTAGTTAAGAATATTCCCGGCATAGCAATCGGCGTTGTAATCGGCATTATCGCGTGCATATTCTTTACCAAGGATTACGACAGAATCGTGAAGTTTATTCAGCTTCAGCTCCCCGACGGAAAGAAAAATATTCTCGTTGAATTCAAGCAGGTTTTCACTACGACGATTTTAAAAATGGTACGCGCGTATCTTCTTATTATGTGCATTACCTTCGGCGAGCTTTTCCTCGGCTTCAGTCTTTTAAGACTTCTTAACATTATGAATAACAGCTACTATATCTGGATTGCTCTCGGTATCACGGTATTTGACGTTATGCCCGTTGCGGGAAGCGGCGGTATTCTCATTCCGTGGGCTCTCATTTCGCTCGTTTTAGGCAATTACAAGCAGGCAATCGGACTTATAGTAATCTACGTTATCATCACCGTTGTAAGGCAGTATATCGAGCCGAAAATCGTCGGCGACACGCTCGGAGTACATCCGCTCGTTACGCTTATGGGACTCTATTTCGGACTCAAGCTTTTCGGACCGCTCGGTATGTTCGTAGTACCGATTACGGTAATGACCTTAAAGGCGTTCAACGATACGGGAAGAATCCACCTCTGGACTCCGCCGAAAAGACAATAAAAAAAGACGGTTAAACCGTCTTTTTTTATTTTAAGCTATTTTAATTTTTACCTTAACGGTTTTATTATATCACATAAAAAATAATTGTAAATAGATAAGGGGCAATGGACACTCTGTGTGCCATTGCCCGTATTCAGTGATTAAAGTCCTGCGGTTTCGCGGATATATTTACGCGCCTTAACGGCATATTCGAACGGGTTAGCCTTTGCAGGGTCCTGCTCAGCTTCAACTACAACCCAGCCCTCGTAGCCTGCTTCGTCAAGGATATCGAAGATAGGCTTGAAATCAACGTCGCCGTCGCCGGGAACCGTGAACACGCCGGCTCTTACTGCGTCAAGGAAGGACATGTGATTAGGCACTACCTCGTTATTATACACGTCAAGTCTTACGTCCTTAAGGTGAACGTGCTTCGTTCTTCCTATATACTTCTTAAATACCGGAACGGGGTCGATACCGGCGAAGGTAAGATGGCCCGAGTCGAGAAGCATATAAACGAGGTCGGGGTCGGTAAGCTCCATAAGCTTATCAATTTCCTCAACGGTCTGAACGCCCGTTCCCATGTGGTGATGAACCGTAAAGAACATACCCTTGCTCTTTGCGTACGCGCCCATTTCGTTAAAGCCCTTTGCAACGGTAGCCCACTGCTCTTCGGTATAGTAAGGCTTCTCCTCAAGGATTGACTTAGTGAGGTCGCCCTGAATCGAGTTACCCTGCTCCGAAGCGCCGATTACCCTTGCACCGAGCTTATAGAGCTTATCGCAATGCGCCTTGAACGCCTCAATAGTTTCTTCATAAGGCTTTGAGGTGAGGAAGGACGAGAACCACGCGTTACAAATCTGAAGTCCTCTTATATCGAGATAGGGCTTTAAAACATCGGGGTCAGAGGGGTATTTATTACCGATTTCGCTTCCCTTGAAGCCTGCGAGAGCCATTTCGCTTATGCACTGCTCAAAGGTGTTTTCAGCGCCCAGGTCGGGCATATCGTCGTTAGTCCAGCCGATTGGCGCGATAGCAAGTTTTACTTTATCCGGATTAAGCATATTTTATCTCCTTAATAATCAAATGTCTTAGCAATATTTTCCTGCATATCCTTATAGGCAGCGGCTACGGTCTCGCTCTTTGAAACCTCGGCAACGCCTACTCTCCACCAGCTCTCAAAGCCGGGAGTCATAGTCTTAGGCATAACCTTGATATCAAATACTACGGACTTAGTCTGCTTCTTCGCGTCCTCGAGAGCCGCGATAAGCTCAGCGGAATTATGGATTGAATATCCCTTCGCTCCGTAACCCTCTGCAATTTTAGCAAAGTCAACGGTCATATCCTCGCCGTCGAGCATACCCGTTTCGGGATTTCTTGCACGGAATACCGTACCGAAGGTATCGGTTCCCTGATTATTTTGAAGATTCTCAATACATCCCCAGCCTAGATTATCGAATACGCAGACGTTGATTTTAAGTCCCTCCTGAAGCGCGGTATAAAGCTCGCTGTGTCCCATAAGGAAGGAGCCGTCTCCGCAGAAGGTATAAACCTCTTTATCCGGGCAGGCGAGCTTTGCGCCGAGAGCACCGTTAATCTCGTAGCCCATATTTGAATAGCCGTATTCCATGTGATAGGTTCCGCGGTTGCCCGCTCTGAAGAGCCTCTGCATATCGCCGGGAAGCGAGCCCGCAGAGCCGAGAGCGATATCGTCGTCGCCCATAAACTCGTTAATAATACCGAGAGCTCTCGTCTGGCTTAAGCCGCCCTCAAGCTCGGTATGATAGAAGCCGTCGACGATAGAATCCCACTCTGTTTTAGCCGCAGCGATTTCGCCCGTGTATTTTGTTTCGTAATCGCCGAGCGCCTCGTCGATTGCGACTACCGCGTCTCTTGCGTCGGCGATAACCGCCTCGGCGTCCATCTTGAACGCGTCGAAGGGACAGATATTAATACCGAGAACCTTGCGGTTTTCGTTAAACAGCCACTTTGAAGAGGTTGTAAAGTCTGTAAATCTTGTACCTACGCCGATAATAAGGTCGGCGTCTCTTGCGATAACGTTAGCTGCCTTTCCGCCCGTTACGCCGATACCGCCGAGGTTAAGGGGATGCTTCCAGTCGATTATTCCCTTACCCGCCTGAGTTTCGGTAATCGGGATATTGTGCTTAACCGCAAGGTCGAGAAGCTCCTGCTCAGCACCGCTGTAACGCACGCCGCCGCCGCAGATAATAATCGGCTTTTCAGCGTTCTTTATAAGCTCAACGGCTCTTTCAAGCTGAGAAAGAGCTATCGGTCTTCTGTCAAGATGCCATACTCTTTTCTGTAAGAAATGCTCGGGATAATCGTAAGCCTCGCCCTCGACGTCCTGAGGCATAGCAAGGCATACGGCGCCCGTATCCGCAGGGTCGGTAAGAACGCGCATAGCGTTAAGACAGGCAGTCATAAGCTGCTCGGGACGTACAATTCTGTCAAAGTAGTGGCACACGCCGCGGAACGCGTCGGTTACGGTTCTTCCGTAGTTATCGAAAAATTCAGCCTGCTGAAGAACGGGGTCGGGCTGACGGCACGCAAAGGTGTCGCCGGGAAGAACGAGGAGAGGTATTCTGTTAGCAGTCGCACAGCCGCAGGCGGTTACCATATTGGTAGCGCCGGGACCGATAGACGATACGCAGGGAATAATAGCTCTTCTATCCATCTGCTTAGCGTAAGCTACGGCGGCGAGAGCCATATTCTGCTCGTTTTTACCCTGATAGAATCTAAGGCTGTGACCGCCCTGCTCGAGCGCCTGACCGACGCCGACAACGCAGCCGTGACCGAAGATGCCGAACATTCCCGTTACGAACTTGGTTTCAACTCCGTCAAATTCGACGTACTGATTGTCGAGGAATTTAACGAGTGCCTGGGACATTGTTAATCTTTCGCGTTTCATAATTACTCCTTTTCCGACGATTGTTATTATTTAGAGTTCGATTTCGGAGAGCTTAACGGGTCTGTGCTCCGCTACGGAGAGCTTTGCGGCGAGTCCTAAACGGAGCGCCTCAAGTCCGTCGTTAACGGTTGTCTTAGTAGCCTTATCGTTAATAACCGCGTCGATAAACTCGGTCATTTCGTCGGTGAAGGACTGCATATATCTTTCAAGGAAGAAATAGAGCGGCTTATCGGTTACGTTACCGTTTTCGTTAATATAAGCTACGTTTGTAGGCGTATCGTTAGCAGCGCTTGCCTGACCGCCGGAGCCGAATACCTCGAGTCTCTGGTCGTAGCCGTAGCAGGCTCTGCGGCAGTTGTCGATAACGCCGATTGCGCCGCTCTTGAATTTAAGAGCAACGAGAGCGGTGTCAACGTCGCCCGCTTCGCCGATTGCCTTATCGACCATAACGGTAGCGTTAGCATAAACCTCGTCAACCTCGCCGCCGATAAAACGAGCCATATCAAAATCGTGAACCGTCATATCGAGGAAGATTCCGCCCGATACCTTAACGTAGTTAATCGGAGGAGCCTCGGGGTCACGGGAGGTAATTTTAATAATCTGAAGGTCGCCGAGCTTACCCTCGTCAGCGAGAGCCTTGATATGAGCGAAATTATGGTCATAGCGTCTGTTGAAGCCTATCTGAAGCTTTACGCCCGCCTTTTCGACAGCTGCGATAACCTTCTTGATTTTAGCTACCGTAAGGTCAACGGGCTTTTCGCAGAAGATATGCTTGCCCGCTTCAGCCGCTTCACAGGCAATATCGGCATGAGTATCGGTAGAGGAGCAGATAAGCACAGCCTCTATTTCGGGATTATTTAAAATCTCGTGATAATCAGCGCAGTAATTCGGGATACCGAGCTCCTCGGCTACCTTCTTCGCACCGTCAACATATATATCCGAAATGGCTACGATTTCAGCCGACGGAATATGGTATGTAATTGACTTAGCGTGTACCTGACCGATTCTTCCGGCACCAATAATTCCTACTTTGAGTTTTTTCATAGCATTTACCTCGCATTCAGCAATTTATAGTCGTTAATATTTTATCATAGCTAAAAAGTTTATGCAATATATAAATAAAAAATATCGGCGCATAATTGCGCCGATATCAGATTTTTTCATAGTATGGTAGGGGTTAAAACTACAGGCAGGGACCGTAGAGTGGAGAAATCCCGCGAGGAGCTTTACAGAGTCCGCCTGATAATTATACGCAGGACTGCCCGAGCCTTTCGTATTCACCGAGGGCGGCAGTCACTGCGGCATAGCAGTATTTAAGCTCGGAGTTAAGAATCTTCTTAGCGGATATTATGTGGCGCGAAACGGTCGACTGGGAAACCTTAAGCTTTTCGGCGATATCGCGCTGACTCATTTCGGATTCATATCTGTATTTTATACAGAGGTACTGTCTTTCGGTCAGCTTTTGCTTCATAATAAACGGGAGAACGAAGGAAAAGGATTTATTAAGCGCCTTTTCGTAGTCGCAGCCGTCGGCTCTGAAGGAGCCGAGTCCGTTATAATAGCAGTTAACATAATCCATCATTCCACCTCATAATAGCCTTTCAGTATCGCAGCCGTTCTTTTACACTCACAAGCCATATCGTAATACACTTTCATTCTTCTTCTGAGGAGGTAAAGGTCTTTACCTCTGTAAACGCACAGCAAGGGCTTTAATGCGTCAAGCTTAGCGCTTAAGACCCTGTACTGAGCTTCGTATTCACAAGCTAATTCTTCTATTGTCAACTTCTGCCCTTCTTTCAAATGTATTAAGACTGACGAGTGGAATCAATCTGATTTCATTTTAGTAGTACATTTGTTCTATGTCAAGTGAAACAAAAAAGACAGAACGAAAAATCGGACTGTCGTATAAGAAAAAAAGGGAGAAGAATTAAGTGAGTCAAAAGTTCGTATACGCAATCTGTAGTTGCGTCAGAGGTTATCCGTTACGGGATGTAAAAAAGAAGAAAGACCGTGTATAACACACAGTCTTTCCCCTCTCTGTCTATAACAAACTATAGGAGGACAGGTTACCTGATACGGTTGCGGCTCCGTATCAAGTGTTCTTTGATTATATTAAAATTTACACAATTTGTCAAGGATAACAACAGTAAATTTTAAGCAAATTCAACAAAAGAAATGAATATTTTTACATTTCGTGTATTTTATATAAAAAATTGTTAGACAATTTTTAAGAACCGTTCAAAGTCAATTCCTTCGGCAACATAGCTTTCTGAAGGGTCGTATTCAGTAGCGGCAACCGCTTTTTCAATAAATGAGGCGGCAGCTTTTACGGAAGCATAAAAATCGCGTGAATTTATGTATTCGCTAATAACGTAGGCTGAAAAGATATCGCCCGTTCCCGAAAAATGACCGCCGTGCTTAACGGACGTAACAAGGTTAAAGCTTTCGCCGTCGTAAACGGCGTTTGCGATTTCATTTTCGTTAAGGGTTATACCCGTTACTGCTATGAGCTTATTACCGAGAGAGCGGCACATCTTTTCGATTTCACCGACCGAATATTCCTTTCCGAGAGGCATTGAGCATAGGAGCGCAAGCTCCGTGACGTTAGGGGTAATGAGGTCGGCGCATTTTGCGAGAGCTTTAACGGCGGCTATACTTTTTTCGTCATAGCAGGGATAAATTTCGCCGTCGTCGCCCATAATCGGGTCAACGGCTACGACCGTGTTTTCACTTTTAAAATCACGGATAAAGCCGAGGATAATGCTTCCCTGCTCGCTGTTCGGGATAAAGCCCGTAAGAATACCGTCAAATACGGGATTGAGCTTTTTCCACTCACCGATAAATGCTTTAAGGTACGGAGTCATATCGGCGCTTTCAAAGCTGTCATATCCCGTCTGGTTAGAGAAAACGCCCGTAGGGAGCGGACAGCATTGAATATTATGCGCGCTGATAACGGGAAGCGCCGCCGAGAGCGAGCATTTCCCGAAGCCCGAAATATCGTTTATTACCGCTATCTTCTTCATAGTATCACCTTTATCTATTATACATAATTAAGACGGATTAAGCAATATCAATGTTGACAAAGAGAGGTTATTACATTTATAATTAAGTCGGTGGTGATAAAATGAAACCCGAAAGACTTGCAATGCGCCTTGAAAACAGAGTCAGAGAATACGCAGAGAGTAAATTCGCGTCAGACGTATACTGCTATAACGACAGGTCGGCGGAATTCTGTAAGATAAGACTCGCTCATTTCAGCGCGGAATTTGTATATTTTTTAAAAGGAAGCGAAAGCCGTCCGATAAGCACGCTTTCGTGCAGGCTGTATTTTGACAGCGACAGTCCGTATCACTATGAATTACAGGAGATTATAGATTATCTCGATATTTACGACTATCACTGTTACACCTTTCCGTATATTGAAAACGAGAAGCGCCTCGACGCCTGTTTTAATTATATAAAGGATTTTATCGAATACCGGTACGACGAGATAGCGTCGCTCAGAGACAGGGCGGACGAGCTTAAGGAGCATAAGCTCGGGGAAATCAAGAGAGTTTATCCCTTCGACGACTCGGGCGTTTCAAGCGACAAAGCAAGCGCTGATATGTTCTACGGAAATATATTTAATCACTATTCGGATTTTCTCGTTGGCAGATACACGGAGCTTCCGGCGTACTTAAGCTTTGTTACGGGAAAGCTTGAAAAAGCTATTAAGGAGTACGGTAAGCTCGGCGAGCTTACGGGTTACGAAAGGAAGCTCGTCGGCTTTATAAAGGAGAGCTACGCGCCGTATCAGGCTGTACCGCCCGAATGCGCGAGCATTATCGACGTAAGACAGTACAAGAATACGGGCAGCAAGGAATTCGCTAAGCTTGTATGCGTTTCGGTGTTTCTTTTCTGTTTTCTTTTCTTCCTCGCTCAGCTTATAGTTAATCTTTATTATATGAAGGCGGCGCTTTTTACCGACTTCTCTAATCCGTTTCTTTCGGCTGTATGCGGAATAGTTCCCGGTATTATTTGCTCGGTAGCGTTTCGCAGTAAGCTCGAGCCGCTGATTTGCAGGAATAAGAAGCAGGCGCTCGAATTTCACAGTCTGATGGACGAGAAGGCGGATAAAACGGTTCCGAAGGCTGCGGGAGCGATAGCTCTCGGAGTAAGCATAATACTCTTTTTATGCCTTTGCAGAGCGCCGTTTGCTGTATTTGACGATACGGTGTATTACAGAGACAGCAGCAACCCGTTTTCACATTATGACAAATACGGGACGAACGAGTTCGAGGACGTTATTATCGTAAAGGGCAGATATCTCGATAAAAACTATACTCAGTACGAGGAGGACCCGTTTTATATTTTCCTCTTCACGGGAACGAGATACATTTCCGCGAACGATTTAAGTCTTACGGACAGCGAGCTTGAGGAGGTTATAAATATCCTTGAGCCCGGTATGGAGGAATACAGAAAGAGGTCAATAAACGCAATAGAGGATTTGTATTAAGACAGACGGTCGGAGAATCCCTCGTATTATCAGTCAGCCGCCTCCCTTTAACAAGGGAGGC
>JAILGO010000167.1 GCA_024696725.1 Eubacterium sp.
ACGGCTGGGATTTAGTTCTGCCGGAGCTTAAATACTGCGGCGACAACGCGGCTATGATTGCGTCTCAGGGCTATTACGAATATAAAAACGGCACCGTTGCCGACGAAAGCCTTAACGCCTACGCAACGATGCCGATTGACGCTCCCGTATTCTGATACGGAGGGTAAAGGATATAAGGATTTTACAGGGAGAGCCTCTGCGCTCTCTCTTTTTGTTCAACCTGCGAAAAAATTGATAAAAAATTAACAATCTCAATCCGTAAAACTGTTACAATTTAATGAATATACTTTATAAGTATTGAATTTTAAATG
Source organism: Eubacterium sp. (assembly GCA_024696725.1). Taxonomy (GTDB): domain Bacteria; phylum Bacillota; class Clostridia; order Oscillospirales; family Acutalibacteraceae; genus Eubacterium_R. Next base: position 312 of record JAILGO010000167.1, read on the forward strand.
CTTATTGAGTATAATTAAACTGCTAAACAAGAAGTTTTTGCGGATTGTTTTAAGAAAATTCTTTAAAGGAGATATTATTTTATGGAGACAAAGTATACGAAGAATCCTTCTCTCCTTGCCTGGCTTGACGAAAAAATTGATTTTTTAAAGCCTGCTAAGGTTGTATGGATTGACGGCTCGCAGGAGCAGATTGACGCTTTAAGAGCAGAAGCGTGTGAAACGGGCGAAATGTTTAAGCTTAACGAGGAGCTTCTTCCTGATTGCTATCTTCACAGAACTGCGGTAAACGACGTTGCACGTGTTGAGGCGCGTACCCTTATCTGTACCTCTAAGGAAGAGGACGCAGGTCCGACCAATCACTGGATGGACCCGAAGGAATGCCACGAAATGCTCGATAAGATTGCGAAGGGCTCTTACGAGGGAAGAACGATGTATATTATCCCTTATTCAATGGGCCCCGTAGGCTCTCCGTTCTCAAAAATCGGTATCGAGATTACCGACAGTATTTACGTTGTACTTAATATGGAAATTATGACGAGAGTCGGTCTTGACGTTCTTGATTGTCTCGGCGAAAGCGACGACTGGGTACGCGGTATGCACTGTAAGTGTAACGTTGACCCCGAAAACCGCTGGATTGTTCAGTTCCCCGAAGAAAATACCATCGTATCCGTTAACTCGGCATACGGCGGAAACGTTCTTCTCGGTAAAAAGTGCTTCGCGCTGCGTATCGCTTCCTACCTCGGTAAAAAAGAGGGCTGGCAGGCTGAGCACATGCTTATCCTCGGTCTTACAAGACCCGGCGAAGAAACAAAGTATATCTGCGCCGCTTTCCCGTCAGCATGCGGAAAGACGAACCTTGCAATGCTTATTCCTCCCGAGGGATATCTCCGTAAGGGTTATAAGGTTGAGTGCGTTGGCGACGATATTTCATGGATTAGAAAAGGTCCTGACGGAAGACTTTACGCTATTAACCCCGAAAACGGCTTCTTCGGCGTAGCTCCCGGTACTAATGAGAATTCTAACCCGAACGCTCTCGCGGCAACCAAGAAGGGTACAATCTTTACCAACGTTTGCCATAACCTCGAGAATAATACGGTATGGTGGGAGAAGCTTGATAAGAATCCTCCGACTCACTGCATTAACTGGAAGGGCGAAGAGATTAACGGTACGAGCGACGAGCCTCTTGCTAACCCGAATTCAAGATTTACCGCTCCCGCAAAGAACTGTCCCTGCCTTTCTCCCGAGTTTGAGAACCCGAACGGCGTTCCGATTTCCGCGTTCGTATTCGGCGGAAGACGCGCTAAGCTTACTCCGCTCGTATATCAGTCAAAGAACTGGAATAACGGCGTATTCGTAGGCTCAATTATGGGCTCCGAAACTACGGCGGCAGCAACCGGCGCAGTAGGCGTTGTACGCCGCGACCCGATGGCTATGCTTCCGTTCTGCGGTTACAATATGGGCGACTATTGGAAGCACTGGATTGAAATCGGCGCAGGTCTTGACCCCGAAAAGGCACCGAAGATATTTAACGTTAACTGGTTCCGTAAGGACGAAAACGACGACTTTATCTGGCCCGGCTTCGGCGATAACCTCCGTGTACTCGACTGGATTATCGACCGCTGTGACGGTAAGGTTGACGCTCAGGAAACAGCTATCGGTTACCTTCCTTATGCTAAGGATATCAACCTTGAGGGTATGGACCTTACTCTTGAGCAGCTTGAGGGTATCCTCGACGTTGATAAGGAAGCATGGAAAGAGGAATATAAGGGCGTTGACGAGCTTTACGCTAAGTTCGGCGACAGACTTCCTCAGGAGCTTGCCGACGAGCTCGCTTCCGTAAAGAAGGCTCTTGACGCGTAAGCAATAATTTAAAGGCTGTCACACGACAGCCTTTTTTGTGTCCGTTTTACTTATATTGACTATTATTAATATTTATAGTATAATAATAATGAATAAGTCTGAAAAGGAGGGAAGTATAATGAAAAAAGCGGTGTCATTACTTATGGCTTTTTTAATGCTGTTCAGC
>JAILGO010000071.1 GCA_024696725.1 Eubacterium sp.
GGTTAAAACCCGATATATTTTACACAATCGGCAAAGTGCGTTACCTCGCCGGTGAAAGCAAATCGGTGAACATGGAAAAATGTATATTTATAAATTCTAATGTATATTTTTAAGCGAGCTGATAAACACGGTGAATTTTATGCTGCTTATGCAAATGAATACAGACTCATTAAATAAGGTTAAAAGAAGATACATAATATACATATAATAAGTTCCGCTTTGGGTTACAGGCGGAAAAATGCACAAAAATTATTGTATATAAATTCAAAATTGTGTATATTTATAACTATTTTCACAAATTCTATTGACAACGCCGTTTTAATTGATATAATAAAAACAGTTATAAATATACAAGAAGGTGAATAATTATGACAAAAGTATTCATAGACGGCTCACAGGGCACGACGGGACTCAAGATAGAAAGCAGGCTCCGTTCAAGAGACGATATAGAGCTTCTTACGATAGACAGGGATATGAGAAAAAATATAGACGCAAGGGAGAAAATGATTAACTCCTCGGATATTACCATTCTCTGTCTCCCCGACGCAGCAAGCCGCGAGGCTGTTGAGCTTATTCAGAATAAAAAAGTTAAGGTTATCGACACTTCGACGGCTCACCGCACCCGGCCCGACTGGGCATACGGCTTCCCCGAGCTTGACAAAAGCTTCAGGGAAAAGATTAAGACCTCTAACCGTATAGCTATACCCGGCTGTTACGCGAGCGGCTTTTCGGCGATAGTTTATCCCCTTGTTAAGGAAGGCATTATAGCCAACGACTATCCTATCACCTGTTACGCTATCAGCGGTTACACGGGCGCAGGAAAAAACGGAATAGCGGAATACGAGTTCGTTGACAGAAACCGCGAACTCGACGCGCCGAGACAGTATGCGCTGACTCAGGAGCACAAGCACTTAAAGGAAATGACCTCCATTCCCGGACTTACACGCGTTCCCTTCTTCGCTCCCCATATCTGCGACTACCGCTACGGTATGGTCGTTTCTATCCCGCTCTTTGCGGATATGATGGAAAAGAAAATGACTCCCGAGGAATTAAGGGAATACTTCGCGAAGCATTACGAGGGCGAGCCGCTTATAAAGGTCCGCGAGGTAGGCTACAGCGGAAATATGATAGGCGCTAACAACTTCGCAAAGCGCGACGATATGGAAATAGAGATTAACGGTAATAACGAGCGTATTCTTATTACCACGCGTTTTGACAATCTCGGAAAGGGCGCGAGCGGCGCGGCTATGCAATGCCTGAATCTCGCTCTCGGACTTGACGAAACTAAAGGACTTAAGGTAGGAGACTGATAATGAACTATCAATCATTTAAAAGCGTCGAGGGCGGTATCTGCGCCGCCTCGGGCTTTAAGGCAAGCGGAACATACTGCGGAATAAAACCGCCTGCCGACCCGTCGCCCGACATAAAGCACAAGAACGATATATGTCTTTTCGCTTCCGACGTAGAATGTAACGCTGCGGCGGTATACACGCAAAACAAGGTCAAGGGCGCGCCGATAATCGTAACGAAGGCAAACCTTGAAAAGTCGGGAAACAAGGCGCTCGCGGTAATTGCGAACTCAAAAAACGCGAACACCTGTAACGCCGACGGAGTTGAAAAGGCGCAGGCGATGTGCTCACTCGTCGCAAAGGAAATGAATATTCCCGAGGAAAAGGTAATCGTCGCGTCAACGGGCGTTATCGGTCAGGTGCTTCCGCTTGAGCCGATTGAAAAAGCCGTTCCCGTTCTCGTCAAGGGACTTTGTTACAACAAGCACCTTGAAGCCGCGACGGCGATTATGACGACGGACACGGTTAAAAAGGAATACGCGGTTGAATTTAAAATCGGCGGAGTTACCTGTAAGCTCGGCGGTATGGCGAAGGGCTCGGGTATGATACATCCGAATATGGCGACGACGCTGAACTTTATCACGACGGACTGCGCGATAAGCGCCGGACTTCTTCAGAAGGCGCTCAGCGAAATTGTTAAGGTAACTTATAACTGTCTTTCAATCGACGGCGATACCTCGACGAACGATATGGTGCTTCTTATGGCGAACGGTCTTGCGCTAAACGGTGAGATTGATACCGAAGGCGAAGAATACGAAATCTTTAAGAAAGCGTTATTTGAGGTTACGGCTAACCTTACGAGAATGCTCGCAAAGGACGGCGAGGGCGCTACCAAGCTCCTCGAATGCGTATGTGACGGAGCGAAGGACAAGGACACGGCGATAACAATCGCGAAGAGCGTCGTTTGCTCTACCCTTTTCAAAGCGGCGATGTTCGGCGAGGACGCGAACTGGGGACGGGTTCTCTGCGCTATCGGTTACGCCGACGCCGACTTCGATATAAACAAGGTAGGCGTAAAGCTTAAGAGCGAACTCGGCGAAATCACGGTTTGCAGGAACGGCAGCGGCGTTGAGTTTTCCGAGGAAAAGGCGGCTGAGGTTTTAAAGAGCGACGAGATTTATATATTCGTTAACCTCAACGACGGAAGCGAAAGCGCTACGGCGTGGGGCTGCGATTTAACTTACGACTATGTAAAAATAAACGGAGATTACAGGACTTAATTATGGCTATTGACAATCAGAAAAAAGCGGAAATACTTGCGGAGGCGCTTCCGAATATTCAGATGTACCGAAACAAGATAATCGTTGTAAAATACGGCGGAAACGCTATGGTCAACGAGGAGCTTAAAAAGACGGTTATGCACGACCTCGTTTACCTTTCGACTATGGGCATCAAGACCGTGCTCGTTCACGGCGGCGGTCCCGAGATAAACAAAACCCTTGAAAAAATGAATATAGAAAGCAGGTTCGCAGACGGACTCCGCGTTACCGATAAAGAGACGGTAAACGTCGTTCAGATGGTGCTTGCGGGTAAGGTAAACAAGGATTTAGTATGTCATATCGGAAATCTCGGCGGACACGCAATCGGGCTTTCGGGTATGGACGGCGGTATGCTTAAATGCAAGCCGCTCGACGAGAAGCACGGCTTCGTCGGTAAAATTACCGAGCTTAATATGGAGGCGGTAATCGAAACTCTCGGCAACGGCTGGATTCCCGTTATTTCGACAATCGGCTTCGACGCGGACGGAAACTGTTATAATATCAACGCCGACACGGCGGCTGCAGCTATTGCAGGCGCGCTTAAGGCTGAGGCTCTTATTTCAATGACGGATATCGTCGGACTCTGCGAGGACAAGGACGACCCCGAAACGCTTATACATAAGGTGTATATCTCGGACACTCCCGCGCTTATCGCCAAGGGAATAATCAGCGGAGGCATGATACCGAAAATCGACGCTATGACGAAGGCGCTGAGGCAGGGCTGTAAAAAAGCCTTTATAATCGACGGACGCGTTCCCCACTCTATTCTTATGGAAATGCTTACCGACGAAGGTATGGGAACGATGTTTAAAATAAACTGACGGGAGACGTTTATGACTATTAAGGAGATCGACAGTAATTTCGTCGCGCACGCTTACGGACGCTTCGACGTCGTGCTTGACAACGGAAAGGGCTCGACGCTCTACGACGAAAACGGGAAGAAGTATATTGATTTCGGCTCGGGAATCGGAGTTACTGCGTTCGGAATATGCGACGATTTATGGAAAAACGCGGTAAAGGAGCAGCTCGACAGGCTTCAGCACGTCAGCAATCTTTATTACACCGCGCCGTGCGCTGAGCTTGCGGCACTGCTCTGTGAAAAAACGGGAATGAAAAAGGTGTTCTTCGCCAACAGCGGCGCGGAAGCAAACGAGGGCGCGATAAAGTTTGCGAGAAAATACAGCTACGATAAATACGGAGAGGGCAGAGCAACTATAATCACCCTTGAAAACTCCTTCCACGGAAGAACGGTTACAACGCTTGCGGCGACGGGACAGGAGGAATTCCACACGATCTTCTTCCCCTTCACAGAGGGTTTTAAGCACTGTCCCGCCAACGACTGCGAAGCGCTTAATAAAATGATTACGCCCGACGTTTGCGCGATTATGCTTGAAGCGATTCAGGGCGAGGGCGGCGTAATCAACATTACGCAGGAATTCGCCGACGCGGTAAGCGCTCTCGCGAATGAAAACGACCTTTTAATCATAGTCGACGAGGTACAGACGGGAAACGGCAGAACGGGCAAATATTTCGCTTACGAGCATTTAGGACTTAAGCCGGATATAGTTTCGACCGCCAAGGGACTCGGCGGCGGACTGCCGATAGGCGCGGTGCTTTTCGGCGAAAAGACGGAGGGCTGCGTTACGCCCGGAACGCACGGCTCTACCTTCGGAGGAAATCCGATTGCGGCGGCAGGCGCGGTAAGCATCGTTAAAAGAATAGACGGTGAGCTTTTAAAAAGCGTCAGCGAAAAGGGCGAATATATTGTTGACTTTTTAAACGGCGTTAAGGGCGTTAAGGACATAAGCGGCGCGGGACTGATGATAGGTATCTCTACCGACAAAGACGCCGCGGAAACTGCTAAAAAATGTCTTGAAAAGGGCTTACTCGTTTTAACTGCTCACGGTAACAAGGTAAGGCTTTTACCTGCGCTGAACATCAGCTACGGCGAGCTCGACGAGGGGCTTAACATACTTAAGGAGGTTATCGAGGAATGAAGCATTTACTTAAATTACAGGACTTATCCAAGTCCGAAATACTTGATATTTTAAATCTTGCGGACCAGCTTAAATTCGAGCATCATAACGGAGTTGAGCATCACCTTTTAAAAGGCAAGACGCTCGGTATGATTTTTCAGAAAAGCTCGACGAGAACGCGCGTAAGCTTCGAAACGGGAATGTATCAGCTCGGCGGTCAGGCGCTTTTCCTCTCCTCGAACGATTTACAGATAGGCCGCGGAGAGCCGGTTCAGGACACGGCGAGAGTTCTTTCGCGTTATCTTGACGGAATAATGATTCGTACCTTCGAGCAGAGCGAGGTTGAAGCGCTCGCGGAGTACGGCTCAATCCCGATTATCAACGGACTTACGGATTACTGTCATCCGTGTCAGGTACTCGCCGACCTTATGACGATAAGGGAATACAAAAAGAGCTTCGAGGGACTTAAGCTCTGCTTCGTGGGCGACGGTAACAATATGGCAAACAGCCTTATCGCAGGCGCAATCACTATGGGTATGGAGTGCGCTATCGCCTGTCCCGATAATTACAAGCCCGACGAAAAGCTTATGAAATGGGCGAGCGGGAACGGAAGCTTCACCTGCTCGTCAGATATTGCAGAATGCGTTAAGGACGCTGACGTTCTTTATACGGACGTGTGGGCTTCAATGGGTCAGGAGAGCGAAAAGGAAGAGCGCGAAAAGGCGTTCGCGGGCTTCCAGCTCAACGACGAAGTAATGGCGCTCGCAAAGCCCGACGCGATTGTTCTTCACTGCCTCCCCGCCCACCGCGAGGAAGAGATTACCTCAAAGGTATTCGAGGCACACGCCGACGAAATATTCGACGAGGCGGAAAACAGACTTCACGCGCAGAAGGCCGTGCTTGTTAAGCTGATGAAATAAAAGACCCGATAATAAAAAACTGTTTTACGGAGAGTGTCGTTATGTTCAGAAAAATGAGAAGATTCAAACAGCAGATAACCGGAGAGGAGTGTATCGCCGTACTCAAAAGCGAAACGAGAGGCGTTCTTTCCATGCTCGGAGATAACGGTTATCCGTACGGAATACCGATGAATCACTGGTATAACGAAAGCGACGGAAGAATATATTTTCACGGCGCAAAGGAAGGACATAAAACGGATTCCCTGAAAAAATGCAATAAGGTTTGCTATACGGTTTTCGACAAGGGCTACCGAAAAGAAAACGAATGGGCTCTGAACGTAAAAAGCGTAGTCGTTTTCGGCAAGATATCGGTCGTTACGGACGAAGCTAAGGTCAAAGAAATCTGCAGCGAGCTGTGCCGCAGGTTTACCGACGACGAGGAGTATTTAAAGCACGAGCTTGAAACAGCGTTTACGAGAGTACAGTGTCTTGAATTAGTCCCCGAGCATATTACGGGAAAGCTCGTTAACGAAGCATAAAAAACGGACGCGCTAAGGCGTCCGTTTTATATATTGACATATTATTTTCGTTTTTGTATAATGCTTACTTGTATCTGAGAGGAAAAAATATGCCGAAGCTATCATTATTTAAACCGGATAACAGTTTAATGACAAGCGGCAGCATAAAAAAGCGGATTATTCTTTTCGCAGTTCCTATATTTATCGGTCAGCTTTTTCAGCAGCTTTACAGCACTGTGGACAGCCTTATAGTAGGAAATCTTATAGGAAAGACCGCACTTGCCGCCGTAACCTCAACGGGCTCGATAACCTTTTTAATTATCGGGTTTTTCTTCGGCTTTGCTATGGGCGCAGGTATAGTAGTTGCGCGTGAAATAGGCGCGGAGGACGCGGAGCGAACAGAAAAAGCAGTTCATACAAGCGTTGCTATGGGGCTGTTTTTCAGCGTGGCGGTAAGCATTACGGGAATAGTTTTCTCCCCCGTTATGCTTAAGCTTATGGGTACTCCCGACGAGGTAATGGGAGAGGCTACGCTCTACCTTCGCATTATCTTCGCGGGCAGCACCGGACTTATAATGTATAACACCTTCGTCGGTATTCTTCAGGCAAGCGGCGATTCGCGCCATCCGCTTATATATCTTATATGCAGCTCCGTATTAAACGTTATACTCGATATCGTATTTATCGCAGTATTCAAAGCGGGAGTTGAGGGCGCCGCCGCGGCTACGATAATTTCTCAGTTCGTGAGTATGATATTAGCCTTAAGACGGCTCCACGGCTCGGGTAAAGGAATTCAGATTCATTTCAGTAAAATAAGATTTGATTTTAAAACGCTTAAGGAAATCGTCCGTTTCGGTTTCCCGACGGCGATGCAGAATTCTATTATTGATATAGCTAATATCTTTATTCAGTCCTATATTAATTCCTTCGGCGCCGACGCTATGGCAGGAATAGGAGCGTACTCAAAAATTGAGGGCTTCGCGTTCTTACCCGTAATTTCCTTTTCTATGGCGATGTCGACGTACATTTCTCAGAACGTCGGAGCAAAGCGTCCCGACAGAGTAAGAAAGGGTATGCGCTTCGGACTTGCCTGTACGGTTATATCAATAGAAATAATCGGAATACTCGCCTTTATTCTCGCACCGTATCTTATCGAGCTGTTCAACAGCAATCCCGAGGTCGTTCACTTCGGCGTGCTCAGGGCGAGAATATGCGCTCCGTTCTTCTTCCTTCTCGGTTTTTCAAACGTAACCTCGGCGGTAATGCGCGGACTCGGAAAGCCCGTCGCTCCGCTTCTTGTAATGATTTTCTTCTGGTGCGCGGTAAGAGTAATCGTATTTTTAACCGTAGGAAGAGTTTATCACAATATACTTCTTACCTGTTGGATATATCCGATAACCTGGGGACTCAGCACCGCGGTTTACGGTATACTTTACAGGGTATATAAAAAGCAGGGATTGTATTAAAAAAACACCGCAGATTTTTCTGCGGTGTTTTAGTATAATATTTTATCCTGCGGGATGTACGTTAACCTTATCGAAGAATTCCTTCGAGCACGGGAAGTCGCACTTATAGTCGACCGTAGCCGAAAGGGACTTATCGTGAACAACGGAGAGGTTAGCGTGGACGATATTTACGTAAACGTGCATATCGTAATGAGCCTCAACAATCTCGCCGATTGCGGGGTCGATAGTAATAACCGCCGTGCCGCCTTTATAAACGACCTTACAGTTTTCCTCGGTAGTGCCGCTCGCCCAGCTGAACGCGTCAACGGCATCAACAACTGCGCCGATATCGTTAAGAGAGGTAAACATTCTTCCCTGCTCGTCGATACCGACTCTCGACATATTAACCATCTTGGGCTGCATTGTAATTATTATCTTACCGTCGCCGCCGTCCTTAACGTTAGCGGTTACGAGGTCGTCCGCCTTAACGCGGCAGGTCATAAGGCTCTCGTTATTTTCGTCGACGTCCTTCTCGGGTTCACGCGCGTTACAGGGCTGTAAGCCGCCGATGGTAGGAACGTAGAGCGCGTTAAGAAGCTGAGGTATAAGCTTATTGATAACGGCGTTGGATTTACCCTCAACGAGAATATCGGTAATTGTTATTTCCTTCTGGTCGCAGAAGGCGTACATTTCGACCTTCTTACCCTCCTCGTCGATAAACATAGCCTTCTTGGCTTTTGTTTTATTATAGGCGTCGGCATAGCATTTAACAACGTCGTCTATAGTCTTAAATTCTATACCGCCGAAGGTACCGGGAGCAAATTCGTCGATTACGGCGGGGTCGTCGGCTGACTCCGTACCTGCTTCTCCTTCGGCAGGCTGTCCCGCGTTCTTCCATTCGCCCGACTTTACCTCTTTAACTGCTTTAACCGTTCCGTCGACTATATAGCCGACCTTAGCGCAGCCCGTAAAAGAAAAGCAAAGCGTTGCGGCAAGAAGTAAAGAGATAATTACTTTAACTGATTTTTTCATTCATATCACCCCTTATGCTTGATTTTACTACAAAAAATTCAAAAGGTCAATTGTTATTGCTTTTAAAGTTCAAAATTGTTATAATATGGTGAGAAAACACAGAGGTTACGGGTATGGATTTTTATTCAAGAACTGAGCTTCTTCTCGGCGGAGAAGCTATGGAAAAGCTTAAGAATTCGCACGTTGCGGTATTCGGCATAGGCGGAGTCGGCGGCTACGTTTGCGAAGCGCTCGCAAGAAGCGGAGTCGGCACGCTGACGCTCGTTGATAACGACACGGTAAGCGTTACGAATATCAACAGGCAGATAATTGCGCTTCAGAGCACGGTAGGTATGCTTAAAACCGACGCTGCCGAGGCGCGTCTTAAGGACATAAATCCCGATATTAAGATAATTAAAAAGAACTGCTTTTATCTTCCCGAGACGGCGGATGAATTCAGCCTCGGCGAATACGATTATATTGTCGACGCGGTAGACACGGTAACGGCAAAGCTTTCGCTCGCTCTTAACGCACAGACGGCGGGCACGCCGATTATTTCTTCAATGGGAACGGGAAACAAGCTCGACGCTTCAATGCTTCGTGTTTCGGATATTTTCGACACGAGAGCCTGTCCGCTCGCGAGGGTTATGAGAAAGGAATGTAAGGCACGGGGAATCAGGGCGTTGAAATGCGTATACTCGGAGGAGGACGCGCTCACTCCGCTTGAGAGCGGCGAAACGAAAGGAACGCAGAACCGTCCCGTACCCGGAAGCACGGCATTTGTACCCGGAGCGGCGGGATTAATTATCGCAGGCGAGGTAATAAAGGATTTAATTAAATAAGCTAAAAAACACTTGCATTTTTAATAATTATGTGTTATAGTATGTGAGCATTAAATTGTACGCGCCGGTAGCTCAGCTGGATAGAGTGACTGGCTACGAACCAGTAGGTCGGGGGTTCGAGTCCCTTCCGGCGTACCAATAACC
>JAILGO010000072.1 GCA_024696725.1 Eubacterium sp.
TCCGCTTTTAAAAGAATGCTTATCTACAAAGGAGCCGACAATCGGGTCGTTAACTCCGTCCCATACCTTCATTAATATCAGCATTACCGATACAGCAATCGTCGGAAACAGCGCAATATCGGTAAGAAAATATGTAAAGAAAGAACCGCCTATAAGCGAATATACCATATTCTGTCCCGTAAGTCCGAAATAGTAATTCGCTTTTTCTTTTTTAGATATATACATTTTAATCTCCTTAAAAAAGGGACGTTACCGTCCCTTAACTAATTATGCTTCCTTTTTACTACCTTCAAGCACTTTATAAACAAGAGCCGCAAGAGCTCCTCCGACAAGCGGAGCTAAAATGAATATCCAAAGTGAGCTCATAGGCTCTGTATTTCCGCTTATAGCCGCAACAAGAGCAGGACCTAAAGAACGCGCAGGATTTACGGAGGTTCCCGTTAATCCGATGCCGAAAATATGTACAAGAGTAAGCGTTAAACCGATAATGAGTCCACCTAATGAGCCGTGATTAGCCTTCTTTGAGGTAACTCCGAGTATTGTTAAAACAAAGATAAAAGTTAAAACAACCTCAACAACGAAGCCGGCGCCGATTGACCCGTTAACGCCGCTTAAGCCGTTAGTACCGAATCCGCCCGTTTTATCCTCTATACAGCCCGCTTTAAATATATAAGCAAGAAGGCCCGAACCTGCAAATGCGCCGACGCATTGCGCAATTACATAACCGATAAACTCGCTTACCTTCATGCCTCCGCTGATTAATACCCCGAAAGAAACGGCAGGATTAATATGACAGCCTGAAATATTACCCACACAATACGCCATACCTACGATTACAAGACCGAATGCAAGAGCGGTTAAAATGTATCCTCCGCCGTTTGCGGCGTCACAACCGACAAGCATTGCAGTTCCGCATCCTAAGGTAACAAGCACAAAGGTTCCGATACACTCGGCAATCAGTTTTTTTAACATAATTATCACTCCTTATAATTATTAGCATTATGCTAATTTTATTGTAGAGTTTCAGCTTTGCTTTGTCAAGTATAATTAATAAAAAACGGAAGGCAATCGCCTTCCGCATATCTTATTTAGTTCTCGTTTCACAGTATATACAACGGAAGGTTCCTCTGTTATCGGTAACCTTTGAAACCTGAGGTAAATTCTCGTGATTTGAAATACAGTGAGGATTAGTACACTCATACCCGTTAATTGTAATCATTTTTGAAGTCTCTGCAGGCTCGCTGTCCTTCCATTTCAGAAGCGTAAGAATAAGAGCCATTCGTATATACTTTCCGTTTAAAGCCTGTTCAAAGTATTTAGCTCTCGGGTCGGAATCAATATCGGTTGATATTTCATTAACTCTCGGAAGCGGATGCATAATCGTTAAGTCCTCATTAGCGTTATGCAGCTTTTCTTTATTGAGAATAAAAGCATCCTTATGTCTTAAATACTCCTCCTGTGAATAGAAGCGCTCGCGCTGAATACGCGTCATATACAGAATATCAAGCTCCGGCATAACATCTTCGATAGAGGTAACCTCTTTATACTCACATCCGCTCGGCTTAAGTACGTCGCTTATTATGTATTCGGGTACGGAAAGCTCCTTCGGAGAGATAAGCACAAATCTTACTTTCTTATATCTGCTCATAGCTTTAATAAGCGAATGAACCGTTCTTCCGAATTTCAAATCGCCGCATAAGCCGACAGTAAGGTTTTCCAGTCTTCCCTTTTCTCTGAAAATTGTAAGTAAATCGGTAAGAGTCTGGGTGGGATGCGCGTGTCCGCCGTCACCCGCGTTTATAACGGGTATAAGCGATTTTGCGCTTGCAACCTGTGCGGCGCCTTCGAGCGGATGACGCATAGCAATAATGTCTGCATAGTTAGAAACAATACGAACTGTATCGCTTACGCTTTCGCCTTTAGTTGCTGAAGATGAAGCAGCCTCGCTGAAGCCGAGAACGCTTCCGCCGAGTTCAAGCATTGCCGCCTCAAAGGAAAGACGCGTTCTTGTGCTTGGTTCAAAGAAAAGCGTAGCAAGCTTTTTTCTTTTACAAGCTTCAGCATATTTATCGCCGTTTTCAATTATATCAACGGCAAGCGAAATCATCTCATCAATTTCGTCAAGCGTTAAATCGGTTGTATCGAGTAAATGTCTCATCTTATAACTCCATCCAAGAGCTGTCGCTCGGGTTACTGAAAAACGCATTCAGCTTTTTAATATCCGATTCTTTTATATATCCCTCTTCAGCTGCAACCTTAGTAAGCACGGTCGCGTTGGAAAGCGATACGTTCGTAACGTTCGCCGCTAATAGACGTTCTATACCCTTTTCAAGTCCGTATGTGAATATTGAAGCTATACCGAGAACCTCAGCACCTGCCTCACGAAGAACCTCAACTACCTCTATAACAGAGCCGCCCGTAGAAATTAAATCCTCAATGACAACAACCTTCGTTCCGGGTTCAAGCTTGCCCTCGATACGATTTCTGCGTCCGTGGTCCTTTGCGCCTGAGCGAACGTATCCCATAGGTAAATCGAGGATAGTCGCGGTAATCGCAGCGTGAGCGATACCTGCGGTGGCAGTTCCCATAAGCATTTCAGCATCGGGATAATGCTTATCAATAAGCTCAGCAAGTCCTTGCTCGACGTCAGTTCTTACTTCCGTGTCCGAAAGCGTTAAACGGTTATCACAGTAAATCGGCGACTTAATTCCCGACGCCCATGTAAAAGGTTCCTCGGGTTTTAAGAATACCGCTTTGATTGATAGTAAATCCTTTGCAATTATTTCGGGTGTAACAAACATAGCTTTCTCCTTTAATCTACAAACTCTTTAACGCAGCGGCGATAAGCCTCTACGGGATTTTCAGCCTGCGTAATCGGTCTTCCTACAACGATATAATCGGAACCGATTTCCTTAGCTCTTTCGGGCGTGGTAACTCTTACCTGGTCGCCGACCTCGCCGTCGGCAAAACGCACGCCCGGCGTTACGGTTACAAAATCTTTTCCGCAGGCTTCTTTTACCGTTCCCGCTTCAAGCGGAGAGCAAACAACTCCGTCAAGACCTGCAGCTTTAGCGTTCTCAGCGTACTTAACTATTGTATCGTTAATTGATGCGTTTATAAGAAGCTCGCTTCTCATTCTTTCCTCGCTCGTTGAGGTAAGCTGAGTAACCGCTATTAATATAGGCCTTGTTCCTTCAGCTCTTGTAAGGCCTTCAAGAGCCGCTTTCATCATATCAATAGTTCCCGCCGCGTGAAGATTAGTCATATCTACGTCAAGCGACGAGAGAACCGCCATTGATTTTTTCACCGTATTAGGAATATCGTGAAGCTTTAAATCGAGGAAGATTTTATGACCTCTCTTTTTGATTTCACGGACTATTGACGGTCCTTCGGCGTAAAACAGTTCCATACCTATTTTTACAAAAAGCTTTTCCTCGGTGAACTTATCGAGAAAACTAAATGTCTTTTCCGCGCTGTCGAAATCACACGCAATAATAACATCCTTACCCATTATCCTACAACTCCTATTATATCGCTGATTCTTTTAATATTCAACCTCTCGCACTCTTTTGGAAGAGCTTCAATTATCTCTTTACAAGCGTACGGATTTATAAGATTTGCGGCTCCGACCTGTACTGCGGTAGCGCCTGCCATCATCATTTCAATAACGTCCCCTGCTGATGAAACTCCGCCGCAGCCCATAACGGGAACGGAACAAGCTTTAGCTACCTGATAAACCATTCGCAAAGCTACGGGAAAGACTGCTTCGCCGGAAAAGCCTCCCATAGTATTTGCTATTACGGGGACACGTCTTTTAGTGTCAATTCTCATACCGAGAAGCGTATTTATAAGGCAAATGCCGTCTGCTCCGGCTTCTTCGCAAGCCTTAGCTATTGAAACTATGTCCGTAACATTCGGACTCAGTTTAATAAATACGGGCTTAGTGGTTACCTTTTTAACAGCCTCGGTAACCGCGGCAGCGCTTTTTGAATCGGTGCCGAAGCTCATACCCCCGCCGTGAACGTTAGGACAGGATACGTTTACTTCTAAAATTCCGACCTGCTCCTCTCTGTCGAGCAGTTCACAGGTGTATGCGTATTCTTCAACCGAAAAGCCCGATACGTTGGCGATTACGGGTTTGCTGAAATACTTCTTCATTTCAGGCAGCTCATTTTCAATTACATGATTTACTCCGGGATTCTGAAGTCCGACCGCGTTTATCATACCGCCTCTGCACTCGGCAATGCGCGGCGTAGGGTTACCGAAACGTGCCTCTTTAGTCGTTCCCTTAAAAGAAAACGAGCCGAGAATATTTATATCGTAGTAATCTTTAAACTCCTTGCCGAAGCCAAATGTTCCCGAGGCAGGAATAACAGGATTATCAAGTTTAAGTCCTGCAAGACTTACGGATAAATCTACCATATAATTTCCTCCCTCAAAAGTACAGGACCGTCCTTGCATATACGCTTATAGCCGTCCTTTGTCTTACAGGAACATCCCATACACGCGCCGAAGCCGCAGCCCATTCTTTCCTCAAAGCTGAATTGACCGCTTGTCAGCGCAACTTCTTCGACAGCTCTAAACATCGGCATCGGACCGCAGGTATAAAAATAGTCGTATTCAACTTCCTTCATAGCGTCGGTTACAAAGCCCTTAATTCCGTAAGAGCCGTCAGCAGTAGTAACGTATACATTACAACCAAGCTTTTTAAAACCGTCCTCAAGAAAAACTTCGCTTTTAGTATTAAATCCGATAATTACGTCAGGAGTTCTGCCGTTTTCAATCAGCTTTTTCGCAAGATTGTAAAGCGGAGGAACGCCTACTCCGCCTCCGATAAGAAGCGGCTTTTCTGCGTTGTTAAGCGTGTAGCCGTTTCCGAGTCCGACAAGACAGTCAAGCTCCGCGCCGGTCTTAAGCTTACTCATATACTCAGTTCCTTCGCCAACAACCTTATAAATTATCGTAATCGTATTTTCATCATAATCACAGATTGAAATAGGTCTGCGAAGAAAGTAGCCGTCGAGCTTAATATTAATAAACTGTCCGGGTGCGGTTATTATTGATGTGTCGCCGCCGAGAATCATTTTGTACACACTGTCGGCAATCACTTTGTTTTCGCAAATTTTATACATATTTTCCTCTTTATTCTGCGTCTATTGTTGAAACGCCGAGAGTAATTTCCTCAAGTACATCAAGAAGAACCTTTACGGTATCAAGTGAGGTAAACATAGTTACGTTATTATCAACTGCTGCGCGGCGGATTGACGAGCCGTCTGAATGGCTGTCGCCCGCGTTAATGTCAATAGTATTAATAACGTAAGCAATATGTCCCTGACGGAGCGCAACAAGGATTTCGTCGCTTCCGTCTTTAGCGAGCTTCTGTCTGACTCTCGTCCTGATTCCGTGCTCCTTAAGATATTTAGCAGTACCCGAGGTCGCCTCAATATTAAAGCCTAAGTCATAGAAGCGCTTTACAAGCGGAAGAGCCTTCGGCTTGTCGTTATCTGCTATAGTGACGAGCACCGTGCCGTAGTTAGCAACGTTTAATCCCGACGCCTGAATAGCCTTATAAAGAGCTCTGTTAAGATATTTATCGTAACCTATAGCCTCGCCGGTCGACTTCATTTCAGGCGAGAGGTAGGTGTCCATACCCTTAAGCTTACTGAATGAGAATGCCGGTGCTTTAACGTACCAGCGCTTCTTTTCAGCAGGATAAACGTCTGTATAGCCCTGCTCCTTAAGGCTGTGTCCCAGGATAACCTGAGTCGCAATATGCGGCATCGGTATCGACGTAGCTTTTGAAAGAAACGGTACCGTTCTTGAAGAACGCGGATTAACCTCTATAACGTAAACGTCATCGTTTTCGTCGGCTATAAACTGTATATTGAATAATCCGATAATGCCTATCGCGTTACCGAGCTTGACGGTATAATCAATAATCTTATCCTTTACGGTCTGCGAAACCGAGAACGTGGGATAAACCGAAATACTGTCGCCGGAATGAACGCCCGTTCTTTCGACGTGTTCCATAATTCCGGGAATGAAAACGTCCTTTCCGTCGCAGATTGCGTCGACCTCAAGCTCCTTACCCATAATGTACTTATCTACGAGCACGGGCTGCTCCGTATTAATCTCAACCGCGCTCTGAAGATAATGTCTTAGGCTTTCTTCATTGGCAACTATCTGCATAGCACGTCCGCCGAGAACGAAGGATGGACGGACAAGCACAGGGTAACCTATGCTTTCAGCAACTCTTACGCCTTCTTCAATGTCAGTTACGGCGAGTCCCTTGGGCTGAGGAATCTTAAGTTCCTCCATAACCTTTTCAAAACTGTCTCTGTTTTCCGCTCTGTCGATAGCCTCAACGTCGGTTCCTATAATAGGCACGCCGAGAGCGTCGAGAGGAGGCGCAAGGTTTATTGCGGTCTGACCGCCGAGCGAAACAACTATACCGAGCGGATTTTCAAGCTCAATAATATTCATAACATCCTCTACGGTAAGAGGTTCAAAATAAAGCTTGTCCGAGGTAGTATAGTCGGTGGATACTGTTTCGGGGTTGTTATTAATAATAATCGCTTCATAACCGGCTTCACGAATAGACCAGATTGCGTGAACGGTAGAATAGTCAAATTCAACGCCCTGACCGATACGTATAGGTCCGGAGCCGAGAACGATAATCTTCTTCTTATCGCTGACAATACTTTCGTTTTCCTCTTCGTAAGTTGAATAGAAATACGGAACATAGCTGTCGAACTCAGAAGCGCAGGTGTCAATCATTTTATATACGGGGAAAATACCGTTTTCTTTTCTCATAGCGAATATTTCCGCCTCGGTCATTCCCCATACGATTCCGATATATTTATCCGATACGCCGATACGCTTTGCGTCCTTAAGAGCTTGAATATCGCCCTTATTCTCTTTAAGCACGCTTTCAAAATCGACTATATTCTTAAGCTTGTCAAGGAAGAACATATCAATTTTTGTCGCGTTATAAATCAGGTTAAGGTCAACGCCGAGTCTTATAAGCTGACCGATAGCAAACAATCTGTCGTCAGTACCGGTTTTGATATAATCAATAAGCTTTTCAGCCGAATAAGTGTCGAATTTTTTATCGTAAAGATGACAAACGCCGATTTCAAGAGAGCGGATAGCTTTCAGCAGGC
The DNA here is from genome assembly GCA_024696725.1 of Eubacterium sp. Classification (GTDB taxonomy): domain Bacteria; phylum Bacillota; class Clostridia; order Oscillospirales; family Acutalibacteraceae; genus Eubacterium_R. The sequence continues at coordinate 7,164 of JAILGO010000072.1, forward strand.
TTTCCTCCATCGTTCTTCCTATAGCCATGACCTCGCCCGTCGCCTTCATCTGAGTATTGAGCGTATTATTAGCGTCGGCAAATTTATCGAACGGGAAACGAGCGATTTTCGATACTACGTAGTCGAGCGCCGGCTCAAACGACGCAGGAGTATTGGCAATCTGAATTTCATCAAGGTGCATACCAACCGCAATCTTAGCGCTTACTCTTGCAATCGGGTAACCCGACGCCTTTGATGCGAGCGCCGAGGACCGCGAAACTCTCGGATTAACCTCGATAAGATAATACGTGAAGGAATGAGGGTCAAGCGCAAACTGAACGTTACATCCTCCCTCAATTTTCAGCTCGCGGATAATTTTCAGAGCGCTGTCACGGAGCATGTGATATTCTTTATTCGTAAGAGTCTGCGAGGGTGCAACTACAACGCTGTCGCCCGTATGAACGCCAACCGGGTCGATGTTTTCCATATTACATATTGTAATTGCGGTATCGTTAGCGTCTCGCATTACCTCATATTCAATTTCCTTATAGCCCTTAATTGACTTTTCAACAAGCACCTGATGTACGGGAGAAAGCGCAAGAGCGTTTTTAAGCATTGCTCTGCATTCCTCTTCATTATCCGCAAATCCGCCTCCCGTACCTCCGAGCGTAAATGCAGGACGAAGCACAACGGGATATCCGATTCTTTCCGCAGCTGCAAGTCCGTCCTCAAGAGTGTTTGTTATTTCGCTCGGTAATACCGGCTCGTCGAGATATTCGCAGAGCTCCTTGAATTTTTCTCTGTCCTCAGCTCTTTCAATTGCCTCGAAGGAGGTACCGAGAATCTCAACGTCACATTCTCTCAACACGCCCTTTCGAGCGAGCTGAACCGCAAGGTTAAGACCGGTCTGACCTCCGAGTGACGGAAGAATTGCGTCGGGTCTTTCGTGACGTACGATACGCGCAACGTACTCAAGAGTAAGCGGCTCCATATATACCTTATCGGCAATATCCGTATCGGTCATAATTGTAGCAGGGTTAGAGTTGATAAGAACGACCTCGTAACCCTCCTCGCGAAGAGCAAGGCAAGCCTGTGTACCCGAATAATCGAACTCGGCAGCCTGACCGATAACAATCGGACCGGAACCGATTACAAGCACTTTATGTATGTCAGTACGCTTAGGCATTATTCTCACTCTCCTTTTCCATTAATTCAATAAACTCGTCAAAAAGGTATGCGCTGTCCTGCGGACCGGGAGCGCTTTCCGGATGATACTGAACAGAAAAAAGTTTATTTTCGGGTGACTCAACGCCCTCGGAAGTATTGTCAAGAAGATTTATATGAGTCATTACAAGCTCGGTACCTTTAAGAGACTCGGTATCTACAGCGTAAGAGTGGTTCTGAGAGGTTATCTCAAGCTTACCCGTTTTTAAATTCTTTACCGGGTGATTTCCTCCTCTGTGACCGAACTTCATTTTAAAGGTCTTAGCACCGAGCGCAAGGGATATCATCTGATGTCCGAGACAGATACCGAAAATCGGAATTCTTCCTTTCAGCTCTTTAACTACGTTAATAACCGTTTCGACGTCCTCGGGGTTGCCGGGACCGTTTGAAAGGAACAGTCCGTCGGGCTGCATTGCAAGAATCTCATCGGCTGTTATATTGTACGGTACGACAGTAACGTTACAGCCTTTCTCATTAAGCTTACGTACAATATTCATTTTAATTCCGCAATCTATCGCTACTACGTCATATTTATGATTCGGAGTTCTTGAATACCAGCGCTTCTTACATGAAACACGGCTCACCATATCGGTCGGAATCTTATACTCCGTAAGCATTTTATAAGCCTCGTCATAAGGCATATCCGCGTCGCAAAGCATAACCTTCTGGCTTCCCTCGTCACGGATAATTCTTGTAATTTTTCTTGTATCCACGCCTGTAATTCCGGGTATATCGTATTCGTCGAGAACCTCTGCGAGAGTTTTCGTATACCTGAAATTTGACGGAAGGTCGTTATACTCTCTTACAATAAGTCCGCCCATGGTCGGAACTCTTGTTTCAAAGTCCTCGTCGCATATACCGTAATTACCGATTAGCGGATAAGTCATACATACCATCTGGTCGGTATAAGAGGGGTCGGAAATGATTTCCTGATATCCCACCATAGACGTATTGAAAACTATCTCGTTAATGGTTGTTTTATCGGCGCCAAAGCCGTAGCCGTAAAACTCTTTACCGTTTTCAAGAATTATTTTTTTATTATATGGCTTCATAAACTACTTCTCCTTCACAGAGCGTTAATATGTTTTTACCGTAAACCTCCCAGCCTTCAAAAGGTGTGGCTTTTCCTTTAGATAAAAATTCGTTAGAATTTATCTTTCTTAAACATTCAAGGTCTATAACAGCAAGGTCAGCTATTTCGCCCTTTTCTATCCTGCCCGTACCGAGTGAAAAAATCTTTCTCGGTCTTACCGACATCATATAAACAAGCTTTTCAAGAGTGATTATACCCGTTTTAACAAGCTTAGTATAAAGTACGGGGAAAGCGGTCTCAAGTCCGACAACGCCCATTGCCGAGTCTTTAAGTCCCCTGCTCTTTTCCTCATTTGAATGAGGAGCGTGGTCGGTCGCTATAACGTCGATTGTTCCGTCGATAACTCCCTGAAGCAAGGCACGTCTGTCTTCGTCAGAGCGAAGCGGCGGATTCATTTTAAATCGCCCGTCCTCGAGCAAGTCGTTATCGCATAGTGTTAGATAATGAGGTGCCGTTTCGCAGGTTACTTTTACTCCTCTTTTTTTAGCGGCTCTGATTATCTCAACGCTCTCCTTAGTTGATATATGACAAACATGATACTGACAGCCTGTCTTCTCGGCGAGCTCGCAGTCTCTTTTTATCTGAACCCATTCACTTTCAGAGCAAATACCTTTATGATTATGCTTTTTCGCATACTCGCCGTCGTGAATATACCCGCCGTTCAGTAGCTCGTTCACCTCACAGTGAGCGGAGATTATCTTACCGAGAGAAGCACATTCGGTCATAGCCTTTTCCATAAGCTCAGCCGTCTGAACACCGCATCCGTCATCAGAGAAGCCGACGGCTAAATCCTTTAGTGAAGAAAAATCAACTAACTCGCCTTCGCCTTTTCTTCCTTTAGTTATAGAAGCAAAAGGATAAACCTTAATAATCGCATCCTTACGGATTATATCGGTCTGCGCCTTAATTCCCTCAACGCTATCGGGAACGGGATTAACGTTAGGCATCGTACAGACTGCGGTATATCCTGATAATGCGGCAGCCTCAGTACCTCTTTTTATAGTTTCCTTATATGAAAAGCCGGGCTCACGAAGATGAACATGAACATCAACGAAGCCCGGAATTAAATACTTGCCCGAACAATCAAAAACGCAATCAACAGCCTCAACAGAAAGTGAGGCGCCGACAGCGCTGATAAAATTGTTTTCAATTATAACGTCTTTTTTTTCAAAACCGTTACCCGAAAATACGAAAGCATTTTTGATAAGAAGCGTCATTGAGGCTCTCTCCTTTCGGAAGTTTATTATATTATAATTCTTAAATTGAGTCAATATGTAAAAAGATACAAAAATATGACAATTTACGCCCTTAGGTTTATAATAAAAGTTACCTTATATTGATAATCCGGCGTAACGAAAAACTTTACAACGCTCAATGATTATGATAAAATGTCAATATCAAATTCAGGAGAAACAGTATGGAAAGAATAGCAGAATTCACGAAGGTAAGCTTTGAGCAATTTGAAAAGGACTGGCTTAAATGCTTCCCCTATACCGACGACGTCAGAAAAATATACGATAATATTAAACTGCCAAGGCGCGCAACAGGCGGCTCTGCAGGCTATGACTTTTATGCTCCTAAAAGCATAACGCTCATTAAAGATAAATCCGTTCTGATTCCTACCGGAATACGCGCAAAAATCGACGAAGGTTGGGTGCTGTCCGTATATCCCCGTTCAGGACTCGGCTTTAAGCACAGAGTTCAGCTTGACAACACCGTCGGAATTATAGACAGCGATTATTATAATTCTTCCAATGAAGGTCATATAATGATAAAGCTATCCTGCGATGCCCACGACGAGGGCCACGAAATACTGCTTAATTGCGGCGACGGCTTCGCACAGGGTATATTTACACAGTACGGTATCACTTATAATGACAATTCAATTGAAGAGCGCGACGGCGGCTTCGGCAGCACAGACGGGAGAAAATAATGAAAAAACACATTAAAGCTTTACTTTGTATCGTTTTAGCTTTATCGCTTCTCATAGCAAGCGGTTCTGTTGCTTTTGCTGAGGAAGAAAAAACCGTCGACGAAAGAGTTGAAGAAATCCTTAAAGGCATGACGCTAAAGGAAAAAATTGCTCAGATGATTCTTTACGACCTTCCTTCAAACCCGAAGGATACACAGGAAGAATACCAGTTCGGCGGTTATCTTCTTTTTGCAGACGCATTTAAAAACGAAACGCCTGCGGGAATAAAAAAGAAGATTAAAAAGTGGCAAAGGGTTTCAAAAGTAAAAATGCTTATCGCGGTTGACGAGGAAGGCGGTTATATCAACCGTGTTTCAAAGTATTCTCAGTTCAGGAAAGAACCGTTTCCCTCTCCGAGCAGTTTAAGAAAGCACGGCGGAATTAAAGCAGTAAAAAAAGACAGCGCCGAAAAAGCCGCTTTATTAAAAGAGCTCGGTATAAATACGGACCTTGCGCCGGTCGCAGATACTCCGTACAACGCTTCAAATTATATTCATTACAGAGCTTATTCCGTTGACGCGGATAAGAATTCAAAATTTGTAAGCGCTGTAATTACCGAGTTCAATAACAATAATCTGATAGGATGTCTAAAGCACTTCCCCGGCTACGGCGGAAACGGAAATACCCACACCGATATAATCAGGGACAAAAGAAGCTTAAAAACATTTAAAACGCGCGACCTGAAGCCGTTTAAAGCAGGAATTAAAGCAGGCGCAGGGATGATACTCGTTAACCACGATATCGTAAAAGCTTTTGATAAAAACAATCCGGCTTCAATTTCAAAAAAGGTACACAGCTATCTTAGAGAGGAACTCGGATACGAAGGCGTTATTATGACCGATTCGCTTAATATGGCGGCTGCAAGGGACTTTGTAGGTAACGATAAAAAGCTTGCCGTAAAAGCCGTCAAGGCAGGTAATGATATGCTTTGTACGGGCTACGGCAAAACCGCAATTAAGTCAATTTATGAAGCGGTAAAAAGCGGAAAAATATCCGAAAAAAGAATTAACCGAAGCGTTCGAAGGATTCTTAAAATGAAAATTCAATACGGTATAATAAAATAAAGGGAGGTTAAGCCTCCCTTATATTTTTAAAGTCCGAAAGAAACGGAAAGAGCCTCGTTAACCTTACCCATATCGTTCGTACCGAGCGCTCCCATCTTTTCGCGAAGTCGCTGTTTATCTATTGTTCTTACCTGTTCAAGAAGCACGACGCTGTCCTTGGAAAGGCCGCAACCTCTTGCGTCAACACCGATATGAGTAGGAAGATTGTTTTTATCCTGACGGGATGTAATTGCCGCAGCAATAACCGTCGGAGAAAATCGGTTTCCGATATCGTTCTGGACGATAAGAACGGGCCGTACACCGCCCTGCTCCGAACCCACAACAGGACTCAGGTCAGCGTAATAAATATCGCCGCGTTTCACATTCATTTTATCACCCTTTTATGTGTTTCTGTTAATAGTGTTAGCAAAAACTTTCGATTTTAAACATTCCTTTTTCATTATATTCAAAGGGTGACCTTTTAGTTTCGACATAAAAAACTGCCGAAGACAGCTTCGGCGTTTTGATTATATATTAGTTAAATTCTGGTTTTCATCGGATGCAATAAACTGACCGTAGCCAAGCTTTTTCTTAACTGCTTTAAGATTATACTTAGCTTTACCGCAAGCCATTGATGCGATAAACTTTGCGGCAGCGGTACCGCGTCTGAACTGCATGTGCTGTAAATCACGGATAAACCACGTGCTGTTCGGAAGCAGGCAGGTTTTAGCGTTTATAACCTTATCGCCCGAAACATACTTTCCTTTTGCAGCCTTGCCCTTAAGCTTCTTTCCGTAATTTGCTACTGTAGCGCCTGCAGAGGCACGGCAGGTATCAATAAGTCCGTCAATATGATTCGTTGCTTTTGAAGTAACGGGAATACCGGGCTGACCGTAATTTGCTATAATTGCAATCTGAACCTTGCGTTTTTTAAGATACTTTACGTTTTTCTTAAACCTTCCCTGAATCTTATGATACCTTTTAATCATTGTATAAAGCTCGCTCGACTTATCAAGAAAACCGACAGCGCTTGCTTTTTTTACCGCGTTATCAAAAACGTCGTAGGGCATACACTCCCAAAGAGCGGGAACATAGCCTATCCACGGAAGAATAACCTCATTACTAAGACGTTTAATAAACGCCTTGTTTTTAGAAAGCTTAGCAAGGTTTTCAGCCGCGATTCCGACTCTCTTATCACCGAGAGCCTTAACAACCTTAAGAATAGTAGGCTGAGAGGTTCCTGCGTTAGCGTTCTGCATACCGTCAAGATACTTAAGCACCTGCTTCTTGGTAATCTTAAACTCTAATCCGTAGCATCTCGTAACGTCAACGCCGCACATCGCAGGATTAACAAACAGATATCGGGACACGTCGTTTTTCTTCTTATAGGCGTCCATGTAACACGAAAGAACGGAGCCGCCGAGAGAACAGCCGACAAGAACAACCTTTTTTGCGCCAGTACGCTTTTTAACTGCCTGAACGAACTTTCTGAGTCCCTTAGCGGACTGATATATATCCTGACGCCAATCATAATTATATGCGTAAACGTTCTTTGCGCCGTGCATAAGACAGATTTCTCTTATAAGCGCTAACTCTGATTTTTCAGCACCCTGCCAAAAATCCTTATGCTTGGACATAGGAGTTGTCCAGTAGTTATTTACGCCCTGACCGGCTTTTACGTGTCCGTTCGGCTCACAGTTAAAGGGATTTCCTTCAACCATATCGTGAAATTTAGTAATAAGAGCGTCTGTATCAACGTCGGTTTCACTCGAAAGCAGTTTTAAAGCTTCGCCGATGAGTCCCGTATTTTTAAGAATGTCTCCGACCTCACCGAGACCGAATGTTTTTATCTCTTTTTCTTCGTCCGTTCCGACGTTTTCATAAACGGGAGTTCCGCCGACGCCGTGAACAAGGATAATCGGAATTTTATCCTCTTTGGCAAACGCAACGCTTGTTGAACAAAGTACCATAACAAGCGTAAGAACGAAGCAAATAAGCTTTTTAATATTTCTTTTCATAATACACCCTAATTAAAAATAGTACTTCACGGCACGGTGAAAACACCGTGCCGTATTAATACTGTTAGATTGATTTAAGAAGCTTCGGAAGCTTTGCTATCGTTGCGCCGAGACGCCAGAATATCTTACTAAAGCCAACAAAGCTTGATTCGTCGTCGTTAAGCATTTTAAGGAGTCCGTCAGCCTGAGCCTCGGAGAAAGCGCCCATAGACATAGCTACGAAGTTACGAACAGGAATCTGAGTAGCCATAGCCGCAAGCATCTTTCCGTCGCCGTTAGCATCAGATCCCATACCGCCCATAATCTTTTCAATGAGTCTGCAGAGTCTGCCGCCCCACTTGGTGTGTCTTGCGTCGTTAAGACAGCAATATTTATCAATCTTCTTGGTAACGTCAACTTCGGGATTTGGAAGTTCACCGTAAACGGCTGCAAAGTCGTTTCTCGTAATTCCGCCGACATTATTATAATAGTTCGGCGCTATAGCTCTGTAATCAGGAATATCGGCTTCAACAGTACCCTCAACCGTAATGGTCTTGCTGAGCTTGATATCCGCGCTTGAAGCGCCTACAAGAATATCAAATTCACCGCTTTCAACGAACCAGTCATTAGTGTTTACGTTAAAGAAAGCAAAGGCTCTCTTATCGAGGTCAAAGCTGATTTCAGCCTCTTCGCCTGCCTTAAGAAATACCTTCTTGAAAGCACGAAGCTCTTTAGCAGGACGGAAAATTGTGCTTTCCTTATCGGCAACGTAAAGCTGAGCAACTTCAGCGCCGTCAACAGCGCCCGTATTCTTAATCTTAAAGCTAACCGTAAGTGTGTCGGTATCCTTAATGCTGTCGGAAGATACAGCCAAATCGCTGTATTCAAACGTTGTATAGGAAAGACCGTAACCGAACGGGAACTGAACTTCTTTACCTGCCGCCTCATAATATCTGTAGCCGATAAATACGCTTTCTCTGTGCTCTGAGGTAATCGGTCCGCCCGGATAGTTACCGAAGGTCGGGTTGTCCTCAAATGCCTTAGGATATGTTTCGCTCGTCTTACCCGACGGGTTAACCTCACCTGTAAGTATTCTTGCTACCGCGATACCCGTAGCCTGACCGCCGAGACCGGAATTAAGTAAGCCCTTTACATTGTCAAGCCAGGGCATAAGCACAACTGAACCGCCTGCAAGTACAACAGCGGTGTTCGGATTAGCTTCGGCAATTCTGAAAGCAAGAGCGTTATGACTCTGAGGAAGATTAATATCTACTCTGTCATAACCTTCGCCCTCGAATTCTTCGGTAAGACCGATGAAAAGAAGAACAACGTCTGCATCCTTTGCAACAGCCTCTGCCTGAGCAAAGAGCTCCTCGTTAACCTCGTCGACAGTTTTTTCATATCCGGGTGCGTAAGTAACGTCAACGCCGAGCTTCTTAAGATTATCGAGAGCGTTGTCGAGCTTTGTGGGATTAATAACCGACGAGCCGGCGCCCTGGAAACGCGGAGCCTCTGCAAGCGCGCCTATAACAGCAACCTTAGCGCCCGCTTTAAGAGGAAGAATATTATCCTCATTCTTGAGGAGCTGCATTGAGCCCTCAGCAATTCTTGCCGCGATTTCATGATGTGCGTCAATATCAAAGTCGTGCTCTGATTCAAGAACGGGTTTTGACTTTACAATAAGGTCAACAACCGTATCAACACGCTCGTCAAGTACGGCTTCGTCAAGCTCTCCGCTCTTAACGGCGGCAACAATCTTTTTAGTGTTGAGAGGACCGGAAGTCGGCATTTCAAGGTCGGTTCCGTTCTTTAAGCCGGGAATACGGTCAACGGATGCGCCCCAGTCGGTAACAATCAAGCCCTTGAATCCCCACTCATCTCTTAAGATTTCCTGCTGAGTGTGAGCGTTTTCGGAAGCATATACGCCGTTAATTCTGTTATATGCGTTCATAATAGTCCACGGCTGAGCTTCTTTAACTGCAATCTCAAAGGCGGGAAGATAAGTCTCTCTTAAAGTACGCTCGTCGATAACTTCGTTAAGAACCATACGAAAAGCTTCCTGAGAGTTAGCACAGAAATGCTTAAGAGAGGTTCCGATTCCCTTCGACTGAACACCGTTAATAATAGCTACTGAGCACTTACCGGCAAGAAGCGGGTCTTCGCTGAAATACTCAAAGTTTCTTCCGCAAACCGGCGAACGCTTGATATTAGTACCGGGTCCGAGAATTACGGAAACCTTCTCGTGAAGGCACTCCTGGCCCATTGCCTCGCCTGCTTTAAAAAGAAGGTCGGGGTCCCATGAACAGGACGATGTAGCTGCAGGCGGGAAGCAGGTAGCGGGAACAGAATTTCCGAGACCGATACCGCTTGACGACTTTTTCTCCTTGCTCTGTTTACGCAGACCGTGAGGACCGTCGGTAATCATAATTTTCGGAAGTCCGAGCTCAGGCGCTTCCTCAAGATGCCAATAGTCATAGCCTGACACGAAAGCAGCTTTCTGCTCAAGACTCATTTTCTCAACAATTTCAGGGTGTTTCATAAATTTACTCCTTTCGATTATTAATCACATAATAATACAAATATTATTATACAATAATCAATTCATTTTGTCACTATATTTTATAAAATTTATTAATATGAAAGAAAATTAATGGTTATATCCGATTGCGGTAATGAGAGCGACTCGGCATACCCTGTTCTGTCTAATCTCAAAATGTACCGACCCGCAGAGCATTCTCCTTTAAAAACGAACTGCTCCCCTGCTATTTCCGGAGTAAGCGAAACGACGTCGTTAAACACATCATATATAACTCTCGAAGGATTCGTAACGTCAATTTTTTCCACGGGAAAAGACTTTCTCATACTTCCCTGTGCGTATGTAATATTTTTACCGTCATTTTTGATTATTAAGCCCCTCGCAGCAGTTGTAAGAAGCTCAACTATAACCGTATCCGGCGTTACGGTAATTTTTGTTTTGTACTTAAAACCGGAAAAGCTATACTCAGCTTCCGCTGTAAATTCGCTTCTAATCTCCGGCGTATAGACTCTTGAGGTACACGAGGTCAAAAGTAAAGACACAGATAATATTAATAGGAGGGCTGAAGCGCCCTCCCGTATTCTGTAAAAGCTTATTTGCATATAATCATCCCGTTATTCAAATTTGGACATTAAAGCACCGAGCTGTTCTGTCATATCGGAAACAAGCATCCCTCGCTGACTGAACTTCTCTGCGGCTCTGTCTCCGCACAGTCCGTGAATATATACGGCAGCCCGTGCCGCGTCAAACGGATTTATGCCCTGAGCAACGAATGCGCCGAGCATACCGCTTAACATATCGCCGCTTCCGCCCATAGCCATTCCGGGATTGCCGGTAACGTTAACAAACACCCTGTTCCCATCTGTAACAACGGTATTTGCACCTTTTAATACAAGTATTACTCCGTACTCCTTCGCAAAAGCTTTTGCAATTTTTATTCTGTTTTCCTGTATCTCGGCAACCTGAACCGATAAGAGCCGTGCCATCTCGCCGGGATGCGGCGTTAGAACAATCGGCACCTTAATATCCCTAATAATAGATATGCGCTCTTTAAGGCAATTTATACCGTCGGCGTCAACAATTACGGGACATTCGGCATTTTTCATCACCGCTTCGGTGACCTCAACGGTATCATCGTTACAGCCTATACCGCATCCGATTACTATTGAATCAGCCCAGGGCAGGTCTTTTATAATTCCGGCAACGGCTGAAGAAGATAAGCTTCCGCTTTCAGTCTCATAAACGGGATTGAATACAGGCTGAGTTAAATGTGAGGCAACAAGAGGATAAGCCGACTGTGGTATTGTAAGCTTTATAAGACCTACGCCGCATCGCAACGCGGCGCTCGCGGATAATACCGCGGCGCCGAACATTCTGTAGCTTCCGCAGATGTTCAGCTGATGTCCGTAGGTACCCTTGTTTGCGTTTTTATCACGCTTTATAAACAGAGACTTAATATCATTAAATTCTATTGTTTCGGCGTACCCGTCATCATAACACTCTTCGGGAATACCGATATTAACCGTAACTGTCTTTCCGCAGTACGCGTTTGCAGGCGGCAGAACATGAGCGAACTTCAGAGCGGATATCGCTATTGTAAAGTCGGCTTTAACACAGTTATTGCAAACGCTTCCGTCTGTTGCGTTACTTCCGCTCGGTGTGTCGACGGAAATTACGGTCGCCGTTGTTCCTTTTAAATCAGCGAATACTTTATCAAACGGAGCACGGGGTTCACCGTGAAATCCTATTCCGAACATTGTATCAACAATATAATCAACGTTGAGAACCGACGGAGAATAATCAACGACTTTGACTCCGCTGTTCTTCGCTTGTTCGAAATACATAAGCGGCTCGCTTATTTCAGGCGCTTTATCACAAAGCACGATTCTAACATCAGCGCCGATGATATGTAAAAGACGGGCTATAACGAATCCGTCGCCGGCATTCTTTCCGTTACCGCAGAGAACACTTACGGTTTTATTAATAACGTTATATTCGCTTACTATCGCGTCGTAACAAGCTTTTCCTGCCCTTTGCATTAACTCCGCCTCATCAGAAAAGCGTTCAAAACAGTTTTTCTCAACGCGGCGTATTTCTTCAGAAGTAAGTATTCTCATTATATCACCACATTATAACTGTTGCGATAGCAGTATCGCCGTCATGTGAAATAGAAAGGTCGCAGTTTTCAACGCCCTTAATAAAAGGCTTACCGAGCTCGTCATGGTCGATTTCTATAGTATTTAGCCTACGCTCAATTCCGACGCCGAGCGCCTTAAGATACGCCTCCTTAGCGGCATATATTCCGGCAAAGCTCTGGGCGCTTTTACAGTATTCAAGCTCAGCGGGAGTATAGACCCGCTCTCTGAAATGTTCGTTTTCACACGCGCGCTCAACCCGATGTATTCTTATAATATCAGTACCTATTCTCATATTATATCCTCCGTATTTTTACGCAAATTCGTTCGCCCTTCACGCACTTCTTCCTGTATTCCTTAGTCGGCGGCGGTCCGCAGATTCCGGAAGCCGCGCCGAGCTGGTAGCTGTCAAGATGAAGATATGTAAAATTCTGAAGCTCAAGCTCCTCCTGATGCTTTGCTTCAGCGCACTGCTGACTTGTAAAACGGTCAGCGGAGAATATAAAGGGTTTCTTAACGCCCTCGATATAAATTCCATTTCCGTTACCGTTGGTAACCTCTGCCCATCTCACGCCGCAACGCATCGAGCTTTCCTGAGGCATAATGTGCTTTTCGCGCATTTCGTCAACCTTAGCGCTGTACTCTCCGAGCATAGCGTGCTCCTTGAAATCGGGAAGGTTTGTTCCGTCTCCAAGCCCGAAATAACGGACGTTCTCATATTCAGCAGGCATTTCTACAGTTAAGCCG
>JAILGO010000004.1 GCA_024696725.1 Eubacterium sp.
TAAAAGGCGGAGCGAGTTAGTAATCGCGGGGCGCGACTTGCCTACCGCGGCGGCGATTTCCTCCTGAGTGTAACCGCACTTATCGGCAAGCGCCTGTAAGCCCTCGGCTTCTTCAATAGGGTTAAGGTCCTCACGCTGCAGGTTTTCAATAATCGCGAGCTCCATAGCCTCGTTATCCGTAAGCTCCTTGACTACTACGGGAACTTCGCTGAGCTTAACCATTCTCGCGGCTCTCCATCGGCGCTCACCCGCTACGAGCTGATAGCCGCCCGAGGGCATAGGTCTTACAAGCAGCGGCTGAAGTATGCCGTGCTGCTCGATAGACTGAGCAAGCTCCGCGAGCGCTGCCTCGTCAAAGGTTTTACGCGGCTGCTCGCTGTTAGGCGTAATTTCATTAATCGGCAACGTGTCGGTACGAACGCCGTCGGAAATACTGTTTTCCTGCATAAGCGCTCCGAGACCTCTGCCGAGACCTGACGTTTTTTTAGCCATATCTATTCTCCTTTATTATCTAATTGTGCAGTATACCAACATTTAGGAAAATTACTGCAACCTAAAAATTCACCCTTTTTGCCGTTGCGTTTCACGAGTTGAGCTCCGCAACGCGGACATATTGTTTTTTCAGGCTCCTGCTTTTGCTGTGCAACAAGCTCTCTGTATTTTGCGACGTAGTCGGTTGTATTGTTCGTGTGAAGCGCCAAAATTTTTTCGGCGCGCTCTCGCATTTCTTTTAGATTGCTTTTTGCCGCGTTGGAATTATTGCAGCGTTTCTTAATTTCGTTTACCAAGGCGTCTGCTCTGATAACCTTACTTTTTATCTCTTTTGGCGCATATTTGTCGTTAAGCACCGTTTTGCTGTTAGCGAGAACTACCAATGGTATGTTGCAGTCTTCAAAATACTTGTCAAAAAGATGCGATTTCACTTTGCCTTTACCCTCAAGGCGTTTGTTCTTGAGGACAAGCATGTGCCTTTCATTCTGCGTAATCGGAGCTTCTATTCCTTCCTTAACGGTTTTGCTTCCGCGTTTATAGCATCTGATAAAATCACCTTTATTATTAATTGTAATGTTTCCGTAAAGGTTCTTACACTCAATAATAAAATTAAGTTTTGATGTAACAATATAATAATCTATTTGAGCGGTTAAACCGTCGCACTCTAAATACAAATCACGGATAACAAACATATCCATTCCGCTGTAGTTTAGCTGAAACATTATATCGTCTTCGCCGTGAGAGCCTTTTGTCAAGAGAGCAATCTGCTTTGCGATTTCTGTTTTCAGCGGTTCCCCGGCTTCCTTTTCGAGCTTTGTTAACTCTTCTATCTGCGCATTAGCGCTTTCGGCGTCTTTTAAAAGAACTACCTCAGGTTTTCTGAATAGCGCCATAATTCACCTCACTGCTTTTTAAGGAATTCGTCGGTGAATTTTTTATAGGCAAAAGAAGCCTTTGAATACTTTTCATAATAGATTACGGGCTGTCCGAAGGACGGCGCCTCTGCAATCTTTACGCTTCTGGGTATCATTGTCTTATACGCTTTATTCGGGAAGTACTTATTTACCTCCTCAATTACCTGCTGATTGAGCTTTAAACGGCTGTCATACATTGTAAAAAGCACGCCCTCGAGCTCTAACGAAGGATTATATTCGCGTTTTATCGTTCTTACGGTGTTTACAAGCTGGCTTAAGCCCTCAAGAGCGTAGAATTCGCACTGAAGCGGAACGATAAGCGTATCGGCAGCCACCAGCGCGTTAATGGACAGAATTCCGAGGCTCGGCGGACAGTCAATAATTATATAATCATATTCTACTACAAGGGTCGCTATAGCCTTTTTAAGTATTCTGTTGCGCTGTTCGGTTTCCGCAAGCTCAAGCTCAGCGCCGACAAGGTTAATATCGGCAGGGAGAATTGAAAGATTCTTAAACTCCGTTTCAGTAAGAATAGAACGCGCAGAAACCTCGCCGAGCAACACATTATAGGTCGAATAGTCGATTTCGCTTTTATCTATTCCGACACCCGATGTTGTATTTCCCTGAGGGTCAACGTCTATAAGGAGTGTTTTCATGCCTTTAGCGCCGAGCGCGGCGGCAAAGTTTACGCAGGTAGTTGTTTTACCTACGCCGCCTTTCTGATTGAATATTGCAACAATTTTACCCATATTATCACCTCATACGAATATTATTATACATTATAATATGTGTATTATCAAGTTTATCTTACGTTTCACGTGAAACATTTACATTTTTACCACATATTGAATCGGTCGGCGGGAATCGGACAAGATATGGACGGTTTCACGTGAAACAATTATAAAACGCAAAGGCGGCGAGCATAAGCTCACCGCCTCCGCGTGATGAAAAGAGGAGAATATGTTAAAACGGTTGCCCGTTTTAAGCCTTTTTAAGTTTCAGATTCTGAACTCCGGCAGTTTTAGGAATCTTGACTCTGAACTCTATATATTCGTCTGTTTCGGTTTTATCCGCTTCGGCGTCAATGCCCGAAGCCTTCATTGTTTGTATTGCCCGGTTTACCGTATTTACGAAAATCCTCACGTCGCGATAGATTTTCACGGTATTACGCTTAGGTTTAACCGTTTTATCGGTCATTCCGTCTATGAACCTGTCTGTCTGTTCTGCGTTAAGGCTCTTTTCCTTAATTATATTCAGCGCCGCCCAGATATCCTTTTCGCTTTCGAGCCTCAGCAGTGCTCTCGCGTGGCGCTCCGTTAAGCCTTCCTTTTCGATAAAATAACGCACGTCCGCAGGTAACTTCAGTAATCTGAGCTTATTAGACAGCGCAGACTGACTTTTTCCGAGCCTTTTCGCGCATTCCGACTGAGTCATACCGAAATGATTTATCAGCTGACCGATTGCAGCCGCTTCTTCAAAAAAGGTTAAATCGCTTCTCTGAATATTCTCAAGGATAGAATAGACGGCGCTTTCCTCGTATGCGCAGTCAAGCTCTATGCAGGGAACCTTCGGAATTCCTGCGAGGATAGCGGCGCGGAGTCTGCGCTCGCCGGCAACGACCTCAAAATAGTCCGACTTGTTAATCCGTCTTATAAGGAGCGCCTGAAGAATTCCGTTTTCCTTTATACTGTCAGCAAGGGAGAGCATTTCAGAGCTGTCGAAGCGCCGTCTCGGCTGATATGGATTCGGCAGCAGCTTTTCCGTATTTATTTCCTTAATATCATTCACGGGAAGCCCTCCTTACTTCTCTCATCGGACAAGTTGATTTTAACATAAACATTATAAAAAATAAAGGATTTCTCATCGTGAGAAATCCTTTTATATCGACAATAAATCAAGCATTAAAGCGGCTTTGAGGATATTTTTTTGTTATTACGGGGGTATTCTGTCGGAGTATGCGATATCTTTTTTATTATCACCATTGAGCGCGGGTCCCCATTAGGAAGTTTATATGAAACATAGCTTTCAACCTCGCCGCCGAGCTTTCTTATTGCGTTTTCCGCGTCCTTCAGCTCGTCGTTTACTCCCTTAAGCGCAATAAAATATCCGTCGACCTTAACGAAGGGCAGACAGTATTCACACAGCACGTTAAGTCTCGCTACCGCTCTCGCTGTCGCGACATCATATTTTTCGCGGTATTCGGGCTTCTGACCGAGTTCCTCGGCTCTTCCGCACACAAGCTCCGCTTCAAGCCCGCAGCTTTTCAGCGCGTTAGAAATGAAACTGAGCTTTTTTCTTACGCTGTCAACGAAGGTAACCTTAAGCTTATTGTTCTTTGCAATCATAAGGGGAAGGGAGGGGAAGCCCGCTCCGCTTCCGATATCTATAACCCTCGTGCCGTAATCGAGGTCAAAATACTTAAGCACCATCAGACTGTCAATAAAATGCTTAACTATAACGTCGTCGGGGTCGGTTATCGCGGTAAGGTTATACTGACGGTTTGTTCCGATAAGCTCGCCTGCGTAGACCTGAAACTGACTGAGCATATTATTATCAAGCGGAACGGGTATTTCAGCAGCGTACCGTTCAAGTAAATCTCTGTTTATCATAAGCTCTCCAGAATTATATTAAGGGCGGTGATATCGGCAGGGTTAACGCCGCTGATACGGCTTGCCTGGCCGAGATTTGACGGACGGATTTTAGAAAGCTTCTCTACCGCCTCAAGCCTTAAGCCCTTAAGTGATGTATAGTCAATATCTTCGGGGATTCGCTTTGCTTCTATTCGGCGCATTTCCTTAATCTGCGCCTCCTGCTTCTTAATATAGCCCTCATATTTTATTGAGATTTCGACCTGTTCGAATATCTCGCGAGGAAGGTCCGGACGGTTAACGTCAATTCCGGTTAAATCGTCGTATCCTATCTGAGGTCTTTTAAGGATTTCTATAAGCTTACAGCCCGTTTTAAGCGGCGCCGTGCCTTTTGAAACGAGAACATTCTGTAATTCGTCGGATATCGGTATCGACTCGGATTTAACCCTTTTCATTTCATTCTCGATAAGCTCCTTCTTTTTAAGAAAGCGCTCATATCTCTCCTCGCTGATTAAGCCGAGCTCATAGCCCGTAGGCGTGAGACGGAGGTCGGCGTTATCCTGTCTTAATACCAGGCGGTATTCGCTTCGCGAGGTCATCATTCTGTACGGGTCGGTGCAGCCCTTTGTAATAAGGTCGTCAATAAGCGTTCCGATATAAGAGCCTCCGCGGTCAAGAACGAGCGGCTCTCTTCCGAGAATTTTAAGCGCTGCGTTAATTCCTGCAACAAGTCCCTGAGCCGCCGCCTCCTCGTATCCGCTCGAGCCGTTGAACTGTCCCGCGCCGTAAAGACCGGGAATATTCTTGAACTCAAGGGTTGCATAAAGCGCCGTCGGGTCAACGCAGTCGTACTCAATCGCGTACGCGGTACGCATTACCTGAGCGTTTTCAAGACCGGGGATTGTATGAATAAAATCAAGCTGAACGTCCTCGGGAAGAGAAGAGGACAGCCCCTGTAAATAGAGCTCCTCGGTATTGAGTCCGCAGGGCTCAATAAAGAGCTGATGCCTTTCCTTATCGGAAAAGCGGACTATCTTATCCTCAAAGCTCGGACAGTAGCGCGGTCCCTTTCCCTCAATCTTTCCGCTGTACATCGGCGAGCGGTGGAGATTGTCAAGAATGACCTGCTTCGTTTTTTCGTTAGTATATGTAATGTGGCAAACCGCCTTGTTTTCGGGCGGAGTTTCCGTTTCAAAGGAGAAGGGGACGGTGTGTTCGTCGCCCTCCTGCACCTCGAGTCCTTCAAAGTTTACGCTTCGTCTGTTTACGCGGCTCGGCGTTCCCGTTTTAAAACGGCGAAGCGGGATATCAAGCTTTTTAAGCGCCGCCGAAAGAGCGTTAGCGGGGAACATACCGTCAGGTCCGCTCTCATAAGACACGTCGCCGATATAAACTCTTCCGCCGAGGAAGGTACCCGTTGCGATTATTACCGCCCTTGCGGTGAATTCCGCGTCAAGCCTTGTAATACAGTGCCAGAGTCCGTCGCCGTCTTTGAATAAATCCACGATTTCGCCCTGACGGATTTCGAGGTTTTCACAGAGCTCAAGCGTGTGCTTCATTCCCGCGGAATACTCGCGGCGGTCAATCTGCGCTCTTAAAGAATGTACGGCGGGACCCTTGCCGAGATTCAGCATTCTCGACTGAATCGAATATCTGTCCGCAGCCTTTCCCATCTCGCCGCCGAGCGCGTCGATTTCTCTTACGAGGTGTCCTTTTGAGGTGCCGCCTATTGAGGGATTGCAGGGCATATTGCCAACCCAGTCAAGGTTTACGGTGAACACCGCCGTGCTTACGCCGAGGCGCGCCGAAGCAAGGGCAGCTTCAATTCCCGCGTGCCCTGCGCCTATTACTATTACGCCGTATGTCCCTGCAAAATATCTCATAGTTTTATTTTCCTACACAGAATTTACTGAAAATGTTATTCACAACCTCTGCGCTTGCTTTTTTACCCGTCAGCGAAAGAAGCTCGTCCGCCGCCGCGTCAATCATTACGTTAATTGCGTCGTAGGTAACGCCTGCGCCGAGCGCGTAGAGCGCCTCGCAGATATCGTCATACGCCGCCTTACAGTTTTTCTTTTGTCTTGCGTTCGCAAGAAGGGGAGCGCTGCTGTCGAATTCAGCCACGCCGAGAAGTCTTTTTACCGCTTCGGCAAGCTGCTCGCCGCCCTCTCCGTTTTTTGCGCTGACATAAACGAGCTCCTTAAAGCCGTTCTTTATCTCCCCGGCGTTAAGCACGCCATTCAGGTCGGTTTTATTAATTACGGCGATTGCGCGCCTTCCCTTACAGCGCTCAATCAAATCCGTATCGCTTTCGCTGAGCTTCTCCGCGTTATCAAAAACAGCGAGTACAAGCTCCGCGCCGTCAAGCGCCTTATACGCCTTTTCTATTCCTATGCTTTCGACCAAATCGTCCGAGGCTCTCAGACCTGCGGTATCGCGAAGGTGGAGAATTATTCCGCCGAGGCTGACGTTTTCCTCAACGATATCCCTCGTCGTGCCTTCTATATGCGTTACAATGCTTTTCTCCGTTCTCGCAAGCATATTCATAAGGCTTGATTTGCCCGCGTTCGGACGTCCGACAATCGCGGTGTCGACGCCTTTCGTCACGGTTTTTCCGCTTTCATAGTTATCAAGAAGCTCCTTAAGCTGCGCCCTGCAGCTCTTAAGCGTTTTTTCAAGCTCCGCTTCGCTCAGCTCGGGAATATCCTCGTCGGGATAGTCAACCCACGCCGCCATCGACGCCGAAGCGTCAAGCAGGCTTTCGAGGACGGAATTAATCCTTTTGCTGAGCGCGCCCTGAAGCGCGTTAAACGACGCCTTAAGGCTCTGCTCGCCCTCTGCGGAAATAAGCTCCGCTACGCTTTCAGCCTGAGTCAAATCTATTTTTCCGTTTAAAAAGGCTCGTTTTGTGAACTCGCCCGCCTCCGCCGGCTCGGCTCCCGCTTCAAGCACAGCCTGAAGCGTTTTTCTTACCATAAGTATTCCGCCGTGTACCGAAAGCTCCGCGACGTCCTCGCCCGTATAGCTTTTCGGCGCGCGGAATACGAGGGCGACCGCGTTATCCGCCTTTTCGCCGTCGATTATTATATTACCGTACTTTGCGCGATAGCCCTTTAAGTCGGTTAAAGAGGAGCCGTCAAGCGGTAAAAAAACCTTAGCGGCTATATCTACTGCTCTGCTGCCGCTGATACGTATCACGCCTATACCGCCGGGCGCGTTGCCCGTTGATATGGCGGCAACCGTTTTTTCCATTTCAGCTCCTCCTTATAATAATTATACCTATTATACTGTAAATGGCGGCTGTGTGCCGCCATTTGTCAGTCTTTATTTACTTCGATTTTTCCGAATTTCGGTAAATCCGGTCTGTCGTCCTTAGGAACGTAGTCCGCGGGAGCAGTAGTCGTAGCCTTCGGTCTGTCGCCTCTGCCTCTGCCGCCGCGTCCGCCCTGTCTGCTTTCTCTTCGCGGCGCCTTAACCGCTCCGCCGACGGGCTCTATAACGACGCGTCTTTCCTGGTCGTAGCCGATTGAACGCGACTCAACGCCCTCAATCTCCTGAACGGTAGTATGAATCACTCTTCTTTCGTAGGGATTCATCGGCTCAAAGGTATAGCGTCTGCCCGTTCTCAATACATAAGCGGCATTTTTACGGGCAAGACCTCTTAAGGTTTCGTTTCTCTTTTCACGGTAATCGCCTGCGTTAATGCTTACTCTTACGTAGGTGCCGCCGTGCTTTTTCATTGCGAGCGAAAGAAGATACTGTACCGCGTCGAGTGTGTCGCCTCTTCTTCCTATAATTATACCGTAGTCCTCACAGCTTAAATCGAGAGTAATTACGCCCTCGCTGTAGGAAGCGTCAACGGTTGCGTCCTTGATATCAAGGCCTTTTACGATTTCCATAAGGTATGCCTTTGCGTATTCAAGGTCTACGCTCTTCGGGTAGTCCTTTTTAACCTCGGGCTTTTCCTCTTTTTTAGGCTCAGCCTTCTGCGGCTTCGTTGCTGCTTTCTTGGGCTGTTCCTTTTTCTTAGCCTGTGCCTGCTGTTTCTGAGGCTTCAGCTTTCTGTCCTGATTTTTGGGCTTCTTCTCTTTTACTCCGTCGTCATAGCTTGCCTTGACCTTAGCGTCCGCGCCGCCGAAAAGACCTAAAATCTTCTTTCTCGGCATCTCGATAATCTCGATTTTTACGTCAGCCGTTTCGGGAGCGTTAAGCCCTGCCCTTGCCGCCGCTCTTGCTTCGTCAAGAGTTTTGGCAGTTGCAATAAACTCTTTAATCATTGTTTTGTCCCTTTATTTTCTTACTGTGTTTTTCACAATTAACCTTTAATCTTTTTAATGCTTTCTTCCCTTGAACGCCTGTTGATAGTATTTTCAATCATTTCTCTCGCCATATTCTTCTTCGGCGGGAAGAACTTAGCCATTACGAGCTGCTGAACAAGCGCGATAAGGTTAGAAACAATCCAGTAAAAACCGACAGCCGCAGGAACCTTAAACGAGATATAGAAGGAAAACAGCGGCATCATAAGCATCATAAGCATCATCTGTGTCTGCTGCTGTCCTGCTGCGGGGTTGTTCTTCTTCTGCATAAAGCTGGATTGCAGGCTCGAGGCAAGCGACGTAAGAAGACAGAGAATGGGAATTAAAATAATTACGCCCTTCCAGTTGGGAATAGCGGTCATATCAATTCCGAAAAGACTGAGTCCGCTTCTGTACGTATCAATTTTGCCGCAGAGCTGTTCTGTAAATACGTTGGGAAGCGTAGTTACAAGAGCTTCCCTGTAATCGTCAAAATGCTCAATAATATTAAGCTGGAAATATGCAATCTTTGCATCTGCGTCGCCGACTATATTCTGATAAATCGGCAGAATGGTATCCATTATCTTTTGCGCGACAGCGGCGTCGCCGATTGCCTTCGCGCCGAGAATATACTGAATAGGATAATAGATAATTCCGATAACGCCCATAAGAAAGATCATCTGGAAAGCCATGGGACCGCAGCCCATATTCATCGGGTTATGTCCCTCGCGCTGATAAAGCGCCTGCATTTCCTCGTTCATCTTCTGACGGTCGCGCGGGTCGTTGGTATTAGAATACTTCTTTTGAATTTTTTGGATTTTCGGCTGGATTCGCGTAGTCTTTGCCATCGTTTTCTGCTGTCTTAAGTTCAGCGGGAAAAGCACAAGTCGCGTTAACACCGTAAAAACTATAAGCGCAAGGAAATACTGATTGTTAAATACCGTCAGTAAGCCCTCCATCGCCTTGCCGAAAAGCCAGTAGAGAGGTTTAAATATAGCCATACCGTTAGATATACCGGTTGCAGCCATAGTTATAAAATCTAAACTAAACACTTAAAAATCCTCTTAACTCTATTTTCTTTTTTCCTTTTTCGGCGGTACCGGGTCGTAGCCGCCCCTGAAAAACGGATTACACCTTGCTATCCTCAGCAAACCCATCAGTACGCCTTTTACGACGCCGTGTATCTCCACCGCCTCAAGCATATACTGAGAGCAGGTCGGAGTATAACGGCAGGCGCCGTGAGAAAACCGCGGGGAAATAGTAAGCTGATAGGTGCGGATAAAAAACACTATTATCTTTTTCAAAAGATTGCTAATTGCTTTCATTTATTACACCGAGCGCCTTAAGCTGTTTCTCCATTTCGGCATACACTCTCTGCATTTTCACCCTACTTGTTTTACTACGCGCTACGAATACAAAATCCCACGAGCCGTTTATTCTTCCCTCAAGCTGCGAAAATGCGGCGCGTATTACACGCCTTGAACGGTTGCGCTCTACTGCGTTTCCGATTTTCTTCGAGGTAGTTATTCCGTAACGGCATCCGCGCGCTCTGCTTTTCATAGCGTAAGTCACTATACAGGACGAAGCCTTTGAGCTGCCGCGATAGTAAAGTCTTTTAAAATCCTTGTTTTCCTTTAAGGTCTGACTTTTCATAAAGTCTCCTCAATCCACAGACTGTCTTAATTAGTAAGAGAGTCTTTTTCTGCCCTTGGCACGGCGGCGCGCAAGCACCTTTCTTCCGTTTCTTGTTGACATTCTCTTTCTGAAGCCATGCTCCTTCTTCGCATGTCTCTTCTTGGGCTGGAAGGTTCTTTTCATCTTTTTCACTCCGTTTCTTAAGATTAAACTCGTCTTAATCTATATAATCTCTGTGCGGTATAGCACAGGCAGTTTACCGTCATTCGGGTACAGCGATATAGCCTCGGGCGTTCTGCGTTTACATTTCCGTTAACGGAAAGCGGTCTTTGAAAAACGCCTTTTAAAAAGCTGTACACATAATAATAGCCTTGATATTATATTAAATATAATTCAATTTGTCAACAAAAACTTGTATTTATTAGATTAATATTATATAATATCCCTATATTTAGCGGTACGCTTAAACCGATACACAATAAGCAGAGGTGAAGCACAATGACAGGAATAATCGGAGCTATGGACGTTGAGGTTGAGGAGCTTAAAAAAGCGGTATCCTCTCCTGTAAAAACCGTGCTCGGCGGCATAGAGTTCGTCAGCGGAAAAATAAACGGCTCCGCGGTATGTATTGCAAGGTGCAATCCCGGCAAGGTCAACGCCGCGTTATGCACTCAGCTTATGATAGATAAATACTCGCCCGATTGCGTAATCAATCTCGGCATAGGCTGTTCGCTTTCAGACAGCGTAAAAATAAAAGACGTCGTTATCGCGACCGACGTCTGTCAGTATGATATAGATACTACCGGCTGCGGCGACCCGTTAGGCTTTATAAGCGGATTGGGCGTAATAAAAATCAGCGCCGACTCCGCGCTTTCCGACGCGCTTGAGCGCGCGGCTTTAAAAACGGGAGTGCGCGTTCACCGCAATACGATAGCGAGCGGCGACACCTTTATCTCCTCTAAAGAGGTAAAAGAAAGCGTCGCCCGTAATTTCGGCGCCGTCTGCGGCGAGATGGAGGGGGGAGCCGTCGGTCAGGTCTGTTTCGCAAACGGAGTGCCCTTTGCCGTTCTGCGCTCCGTATCCGACGGAGGCGACGAGGCGTCGGCAATAGACTACCCGACTTTTAAAACAATTGCGGCGGCGGCAAGCACTAAAGCGATATTTGAATTCTTAAAGGCATAAAAAAGCTCCCCGAAGGGAGCCTGCTTTATCAGCCTATATCGAAATTGTTAAGTAAAAACGCTTCCGCCTGACCGATAATATCGGCGAGCGCCGTGTTTTCCTTAAAGTCCATACCGTTTCTCGACTTATCCTCGATAAACACAAAGCGCGCGTCCTTTACCGCAAGCGCCGCCGAGGACAGCTCTCTTCCTACGGAGTAATCAAGCTTGAACAGCTCCTTCGGAAGCACGCCCGACTTCGCGAGAGTTAAAGCTCCGCGGTAAAGCGTAAGAAGATAGTATTCGTAAACGTGGCGCTTATCTTCGTTACCCTTAAGTCCCATAAACGCCATTTCAAGCAGCTCGTTGGTTGATGTGGTGAGAGCGGATATGCTCTTGCTTTCTCCCGTCGCCTCGTCAATAACCGAAAGACTGTTTAAGTCGATTCCGTTTCGGCTTTCGCTTACGCCGAGAAGATAATCGGTTGTAACGCCGTAATAGCTGCTGCACTTTATTACAAAATCAAGTCCGCATTCTCTTATTCCTTTTTCATAATGAGAAAGCAGCGCCTGTGAAATTCCCAAATCCGACGCGGCCTTTTTCTGGCTTATGCCGCGCTCCTTTCTGAGCTGCGAAAGCACCTTCGCAAACTTAGAAAGCTTTTCCTTATTCTTTTCCATATATAGTACCGCCCAAACACGATTAGTAATATTAATTATATACAAACAGTAAAGAAATGCCCCAAATGAGGCATGATAACATTATAGCGCCGATTATACGCGTTGTAAACATTTTTGCGGCTTTTGTTAATTATTTGTAACAAAAACAAAAATTCGAACAAAAAGCGCGGAGGTCCGACAATGAAAACATACACTCTGTATTTATTCAGACATGGCTTAACCAAGGGAAATCTTAACGCACAGTATATTGGGCATACAGATTATCCACTCACAACAGATAGTATAGAGCAGCTAAAAAAAATCAAGGCAAAGTACCACTATCCGACGGTTGACGCGGTCTTTGTTTCGCCGCTTAAAAGGGCTCTTCAGAGCGCCGAAATTATGTTCCCAAAAAATAACAAAATTGTAATAGATAACTTCATTGAATACAATTTTGGCGAGTTTGAGGAGCTCACCGCCGACGAACTTAAGGACAACGAGGATTTTCAGAACTGGATTCACGGCGATATATACGCCGCGCCGCCCTACGGAGAGAGCAACGCCGAGTTCGCTCAGCGTATATGCGACGCGTTTGAAAAGGTTATTAACGCCTGCGTTTCGGAGGGACTTGAGAACGTTGCGATAGTAGCTCACGCCGGCGTAATAATGACGATTCTCGCGTGTTACGGTCTTCCCGAGGCGCCTATGGTGCACTGGCAGATGGACGCGGGCTACGGCTACAAGCTGAGAATTACGCCGTCGCTGTGGATGAGAAGCAATAAGCTCGAGGTTGTCGACACCGCGCCTCAATCCTTAGAGGATATGAAAAAATAAAAAAGAGCAGGCAGCGCCTGCTCTTTTTACTTTATTATTCCGTCGTTTCCTCTTCGTCCTCTTCCTCGTCGTAGGGGACGCAGGTGGTTGCCTCGCCGTAAGCGGAATTTGTATAGTAATAATCCGTTGCCCTCGCTCCGTCCTGATAGAAGCCCTTCTGGTTAACTCTCTTTGTGTCAACCCTGAGCTTCGCAAGAGTAATACTGGACTTGCCGTAAATACGCTTCTGCATATCGTAGGCGTCGGCAGGGAAGTCCGCTCTCCAAATCCACTGACGGAGGAAGTCGCTTCCGTAGATTCCGCCCGTTACGTTAACCGTCGGATAGTTAAACGAATGTATATCGTATCCCGTCCATCCGTGAGACATTCCGTAGGTTGCGATTTTAATAATCTCGTTGGTTTTAAAACCGGTCTTTAAGTAAGGAACGAGCTTATCAATAAGCTTCATTTTCTTAGCCGTTGAAGCGTCGCGGAAATCCTCGTATATCTTCATAAGCGTCGTTTTCTGACGGTCCGCTCTCGCGTTATCCGTATCAATATGTCTTATTCTGCAATACGCAAGCGCCTGCTGTCCGTTAAGCCTCATTTTGCCCTTCGTACCCTCGAAGGTCTTTTCTATTGTAACGTGACCGTAACGGCTCTGGTGATTATTAATCTCGTTAATCTCGGCGTCGGTAAGCTCAAGCTCGATTCCGTTTTTATAAAGCGTATCAATTATCGTTTCAAACGAGGTGAAATTAACTATCGCGTAATTATCAATCTTAATCTTATAGAGTCTCTCAACAGTATTGATATATACGCCGAGGTTACCCGTTGAAAGCGCGCCGTTAAGCTTTCCGAACTGACCCGTGCTCTCGTCGCCCGGTTTTGTTTCCCAGTACGACCAGCTGTCGCGGAGAATCGAGGTCAGCACGATTTCCTTAGTATCGGTATTAATGCTTGCTATAATAGCCGCGTCAGCTCTCGTTTCATCCTCGAGTATCTCTTTTCCTCTCGTGTCCTCGCCGATAAGCATTACGTTAAGGACGTGGGACGACGAGCAGGGGGAACCGTTATAGTACCAGGTTCTCACCATATCCTCGAGCGACGAAAGCTCGCTCGCTTCGGTCTCCTGAATCGGCGCAAAGTTCTCTACAAGCTTCTTCATGCCCTGCCACTCAGCCTGAGTAACGTCCGACACGTCGTTATTTTCTTCAAGAGTTTTAAGCCAGTCGGTTGCCTTAACCGCAAATATTGCGCCCGCCACGGCAATCAGCGCGAGAAGTATAATTATTACGGTGGTTATTATCTTACCCGTTTTACTTCTCTCTTTTTTACCCTTCGGCTCCTCGGTCTCCGGCTCCGCTCCGTCGGATTCCTCCGGCTCCGCCTCGCCGTCGTCCTCGGCAATCTCCATAATATTAACCATATTTTCACTTTGTTCGCTGTCGGATTCTGCCGGTTCCGCAGCTTCAGCCTCTTGGGCGGTTTCGGTTAACACTTCGGTTTTTTCACTTGGCTCACCGTCGGATTCTGCCGATTCCGCAGCTTCAGCCTCTTGGGCAGCATCGGTTAACACTTCGGTTTTTTCACTTGGCTCACCATCGGATTCTGCCGATTCTGCGCCTTCAGCCTCCTGGGCGGTTTCTGCCGGCTCTGCCGTTTCGTTTATAGCTTCGGCTTTCTGCTCCGCCGCTTCCGTTTCCTCTCTCCGTTTTTTCACCTCGGAAAGAATGCTGTCGATATTATATTCTTCCTTGCTCAAAGCGTCTCCTCTTTCGCGTTATGAATGATAGGCTTATATATAACCCTATATTTATTGACGGTCTTTTAATAATGCTTGAAATAATTATTAATTATTCCGTCACTTCGCCTGCGTTTACCTCTGTTCCTTCCGCGGGCTCTGCGTCCTCGGCGCTCTCTTCGCTTTCCTCATATTTATCTACTACGGAAAGCGTTGCAAGTCTTTCGCCGTCCTTTACCTTCATTACCTTAACGCCCTTGCTCGGACGCTTAAAGGCTGAAATCTGTTCGGCGTGAGTCCTGATTACGATACCGTCGGTCGTTATCATTATAACGTCGTTATCGTCGTCAACGGGCGCTATCATGGCAACCTTACCGAACTGCGCGGTACGGTAGTTAATAAGTCCCTTGCCCGCTCTTGACTGAATTCTGTAATCCTCGAAGCTGCTCTTTCTTCCGTATCCCGTTTCGGATACCGTAAGAAGCTGCTTGTCGCCGTGAGCTACCGCGAAGCCGACTACGTAGTCGCCCTCCGCGAGCTGAATCGCCTTAACGCCTCTTGCCGTACGGCCGATAAGGCGCGCGCCGCTTTCCATAAAGCTTATAGCCATACCGTCGTGAGTTGCTACAACGAGCTGTCTTTCGCCGTCGGTAACCTCTACCCAGCTGAGCTCGTCGCCCTCGTCGAGATTAATAGCTATAATACCCGTTTTACGGATATGGTCGTACTGATTAATTGCGGTACGCTTAATGATACCGTTTCTTGTAACCATACAGAGATAGGCTCTTTCCTCCTCCTTCGGTATCTGTACCATCGCGGATACGGTTTCGCCCTGCTCAAGCGGAAGAAGATTAACGACGTTAAGTCCCTTGCTTGTACGCGACGCCTCGGGAATCTGGTAGCCCTTCATTTTGAATACCTTACCCTTATTAGTGAAAATAAGAATAAAGTCGTGGGTTGAACAGGTGAACATTGTTTTAGCGTAGTCTTCCTCACGGCGCGACATACCCATTATGCCCTTGCCGCCGCGGTTCTGCGCCCGATAGGTATCTACCGTCTGACGCTTCATATAGCCGCGCTCGGTAAGAGTAAAGATACAATCCTCGACGGGAATTAAATCCTCATCGTCTACGTCGCCGGTGAACGCGGAGATTTCCGTTCTTCTCTCGTCGCCGTACTTATCCGCAATCTCGCGGCTCTCAAGCTTGATAATCTCGTCGATTCTCTGAGGATTGGCGAGAATATCGGTATAGTCCTTAATCCTTGCGTGAAGCTCGTCGAGTTCGTTCATTATTTTTTCGATTTCAAGACCTGCGAGCTGACCTAAACGGTAAGCAACGATTGCGCTTGCCTGCGGGTCGTCAAAGCCGAACTTATCCATAATCGCCTGCTTTGCCTCCGCCTGGCCGCCTCTGCAGGCGCGGATTGTCGCAATTACCTCGTCGACAATATCAATAGCCTTTGCAAGTCCCTCTAAGATATGCGCCCTCTCCTGAGCCTTCTTAAGGTCGAACTCCGTTCTTCTCTTAATTATATCTCTCTGGAACGCGATATATTTTTCAAGAATCTGTTTAAGATTCATTACCTTCGGTACGCCGTCGTCGAGCGCAAGAAGAATTGCGCCGAAGGTTACCTGCATATCGGTCATCTTATACAGATTGTTTAAAACCACCTGTGCATTAGCGTCGCGCTTTACGACTATTTCAATGTGCATACCGCGTCTGTCGGAATAGTCCTGAATATCCGCAACGCCCTCAAGACGCTTTTCCTTAACCAAATCGGCGATACGGGTAATAAGTCTCGCTTTATTAACGCCGTACGGAATCTCGCTTACTACAATCTTGAAGCGGTCGCCGCGCGCTTCAATTATTTCTGCCTTCGCGCGCACATAGATTTTTCCTCTTCCGGTTGCGTAAGCCTCGCGGATTCCTCTTGCGCCCATAATAATTCCCGCCGTCGGGAAATCGGGGCCCTTGATATGCTCCATAAGCTCCTCGAGCTCAGCCCCGGGATTGTCGATAAGACAGCACATTCCCTCGACTACCTCGCGCATATTGTGCGGCGGAATATTAGTCGCCATACCTACGGCGATACCGGCGGAGCCGTTTACGAGAAGGTTAGGGAAGCGGGCGGGGAGAACCGTCGGCTCGTTTTCCGTATCGTCAAAGTTCGGCGCCCAGTCGACGGTATCCTTTTTAATATCGTCGAGCATTTTCATAGCCGTTTTTGAGAGTCTTGACTCAGTATAACGGTATGCAGCCGGCGGGTCGCCGTCGATTGAACCGAAGTTACCGTGACCGTCAACAAGAATGTGGCGCATTGAGAAGGTCTGGGCAAGTCTTACCATAGCGTCGTAAACTGAAGCGTCGCCGTGGGGATGATAATGACCGAGCACGTCGCCGACCGTGGTAGCGCACTTTCTGTACGGGTTGGTAGGATAAAGATTGTTCTTATACATTGCGTATAAAATTCTTCTGTGTACGGGCTTCAGTCCGTCGCGGACGTCGGGAAGCGCACGCGATACGATAACGCTCATTGAATAGTCAAGGAACGCCTTTCTTATCTCGTCGCTTATTTCAACGTCTTTTATTTTCTGGTTATCGTAGCGAATTTCTTCGTTCATAGTTAACACTCCTATCTTTTAAGGGACAGCCCGTTATATATCAAGATTCTGAACAAACTTAGCGTTCTTTTCAATAAACTCACGGCGCGGCTCAACGTTATCGCCCATAAGAATTGAGAAGTTTTCGCTCGCTCTCTGCGCGTCCTCAATGGTTACGCGGAGCATCGTTCTGTATTCGGGGTCCATAGTGGTTTCCCAGAGCTGCTCGGGGTCCATTTCGCCGAGACCTTTATATCTCTGAATATCGCACTGTCCGCCGAGCTCCTCGATAATCTCGTCGCGTTCATCGTCGGAGAAGGCATATCTGCTCTTTTTACCCTTACTTACCTTGAAAAGCGGAGGCTGAGCAAGATATACATAGCCGTCCTCAATAATCTGAGGCATATAGCGGAAGAAGAAGGTTAAAAGAAGCGTTCTGATATGAGCGCCGTCAACGTCGGCATCAGCCATAATTATAATCTTATGATATCTGAGCTTGCTTATATCGAAATCCTCGCCGATACCGGTTCCGAGCGCCATTACGACGGGGATAAGCTTTTCATTACTGTAAACCTTATCGACTCTCGCCTTTTCGACGTTGAGCATCTTGCCCCAGAGAGGAAGAATAGCCATGTGCTCTCTGTCTCTTCCTTCCTTGGCTGAGCCGCCCGCCGAGTCACCCTCGACGATATAGATTTCACACTTGGAAGCGTCCTTGCTTGTGCAGTCGGCAAGCTTACCGGGAAGCGAGTTTCCTTCAAGCGGAGATTTACGCCTTGCGTTTTCTCTCGCCTTTCTCGCTGCCTCTCTCGCTCTTGACGCGTCAAGCGCTTTATTGAGAATTGTTTTGGCGGTCTGAGGATGCTCCTCAAAGTAGGTCATAAGCTTATCGTAAACGAGTGACGCTACAAGTCCCGTAATATCTGTATTACCGAGCTTACCCTTAGTCTGACCCTCGAACTGAGCCTCGGTAAGCTTAACGGAAATAATCGCGGTTACGCCCTCTCTTACGTCGTCGCCCGAAAGCTTTTTATCGCTGTCCTTAAGTATTCCGAACTTTTTACCGTAGTCGTTGAATACTCTCGTAAGAGCTGTTTTAAAGCCCGTCTCGTGGGTACCGCCGTCGATTGTATTTATATTATTCGCAAAGGATAAGATAGTTTCGTTATACTGGTCGGTATAGCAAAGCGCTACCTCGGCGCTTCGGTCTCCCTTCGTCGTGGAGATATGTATTACCTCCTCCTGAACGGGAGTATAGCCTCTGCTCGTATTAATAAACTCAACGAAGGAGCGGATACCGCCCTCATAGCAGTAATTATTTGAATGAGGCTCGTCCTCGTACTTATCCTCGGCGTTTCTGTCAAACTTTTCTCTCTTATCGGTAAGAGTGATTGAAAGACCTGCGTTAAGAAATGCCTGCTCTCTTAATCTTCTCTCTAAAATATCGAAGTCATATTTTGTAGTTTCCTGGAAGATATCCGGGTCAGCCTTGAATTTAATGAAGGTTCCGTGACCGTCGCTGTCGCCGATAATATGAAGCTCGTTAACGGGAATACCTCTTTCAAAGCGCTGTGAATAAATATGACCGTTCTGGGTTACCTCAACCTCAAGCCACTCGGAAAGCGCGTTAACTACCGAAGAGCCTACGCCGTGGAGACCGCCCGATACCTTATAGCCCGAGCCGCCGAACTTACCGCCTGCGTGAAGCACGGTAAGAACTACCGTTACGGCAGGCTGTCCCGTTTTTTCGTTAATACCGGTCGGAATTCCTCGTCCGTTATCGCGTACCGTGATAATATTATCGGGAAGAATTTCCGTTTCGATATGAGTACAGACGCCGGCAAGCGCCTCGTCGATAGAGTTATCAACGATTTCATAAACGAGGTGGTGAAGTCCTCTCGGTCCGGTTGAACCGATATACATACCCGGGCGTTTTCTTACCGCCTCAAGTCCCTCAAGCACCTGAATATCGTCGGCGTTATACTCGTCGGTTACGACGGTATTAATATCCTCTTCTTCAAGATTTGTTACTTTTATTTCTTCGCTCATAAATCTTCCTCCTGTGCGAGAAAAGCTTTTTATTTACTTTTTATTACTCTTTTATTCAGCGTCGCGGTATTTATCGGACTTACGTAAACCGTGTCGTCCGTTACTATAAAGCTTTTAGGCAGGTCGTAGCTTACGTATTTAATACGCTTATCCTTTTCAGCCTTATTCAGATAATCGCGCGTCGCTTTATTTACGGTAGAGGTATCCATATCAAAAATACCTATAATATTTTTATCCGTAATTACGGTATTTTCTCCGAGATGAATATACATATTACCCTTTAATTTCTCCGTTTTCTATATGAAGCGTTTTGCCTTTCTTTAAACGAAGTACCGTTTCTTTATCGCAGCAGGTAATGAATATCTGCTGACTGTTAATATGATTTAAAATATAATCCTGTCTTGATTCGTCAAGCTCGCTCATAACGTCGTCAAGAAGCGCAACGGGTTTTATCCCCGTCATTTCTTCAAGCAGAGCCGCTTCGGCAAGCTTAAGCGCTAAAACGCAGCTTCTCTGCTGCCCCTGCGAGCCGTATATCCGCGCGCTGTTTGAATTAATAAGAATTTCAATATCGTCTCTGTGCGGACCCTTTGACGTGGTTCTGTTTAACACGTCGGTCTGATAGCTGTCGTTAAAAGCCTTAAGCAGCTTTTTTTCGGTATCTTTGATATCCGCGGTAAATTCTTCACAGCCGCTGTATTTAATCTCAATTTTTTCCCTGTTACTGCTTATACCTAAAAATATATCGTTTACGTAAGGACTCAGCGCTTCAATATATTTAATACGCTGATAGATAATTTTAGCTCCGATTATTGCTAAATTCTTATTCCAGATATAAAGCATATCGTTAAGCTCGGGATGGCGGTAAATATCCTTTAAAAGCGAATTACGCTGGTCGAGCGCCCGTGAATATTCCTTAAGCAGCTTAGCGTAATTTGATTTAAGCTGACAGAGCGCGCCGTCTATAAATCTTCTTCGCTCCTTCGGTCCGTCCTTAATCATAATTAAGTGAACGGGACTGAATATTACCGCTTTAATCTCTTCGCCGAGTTCCGCGGCGCTTTTCTTTTTTACGCCGTTCAGGGTTACGCTTCTTCTGTTTGAAAGCTCTATTTCAGCCGTCTGCTCTCTTTCTGAGGACTCGAAGGTCAGACTCAGCCTGCTTTTTTCCCTGCCTATTTTAACAAGCTCTCTGTCCTTCGCTCCTCTGAAGCTTTTAGCTCCGGTAAAAAGATACACCGCCTCTATTAAATTTGTTTTACCCTGCGCATTTTCTCCCCAAATAATATTTACATCGTCGAATTCTGCGTCGAAGGTATCAAAATTTCTGAAGCTTTCAAGATGAATACTTTTAATTTTCATTTATATTACTTACAATTTCATAATCCGACGAAAAAGCGGAAACAATATCGCCGTTTCTCAGCTTTTTTCCTCTCGCGGTACAGACCTCTTTATTTACCTTAACCTTACCTTCCTGAATAAACTCCTTAGCCTGACCGCCGGTTTCGGCAATTCCCATAAATTTTAAAAACGCCTGAAGCTGAATAAACTCGGTCTTTATTTCTACCTTTTCAAAGCTGTGCTCTTTAACCTTAACTTTTATTTTCATTATAATAATTATCCCTCGTTTTTAAGACGCATGGGAAGAACAAGGAAAAGAAAGCTTTCTCCCTCGATAGGCATTATCTTTACGGGACTTACGGGACCTGCAAGCTCAATTCTTACCTCGTCGGTATCGGCTGAGCTGAGAGCGTCAAGAATATATTTTGAATTAAAACCTATTTCTACTCTTTCGCCTGATGTGCTCGCGTGAGTTCTGTCGACAACTCTTCCTACGCTTGATACTGTCGAAACTCTCATTTCGTCGCCGTCAAAGAGACATCTTATGGGATTCTTCTGATTATTCTCAATAACGGGTAAGGTTCTGTCGATACATTTAATAGCGTCGTTTGTATTAATTAATACGGTAGTATTTATAGTTCTCGGAAGCGCTGCCTTATAATCAATAAACTCGCCCTCTAAAAGACGGCTGATAATTGAATAACCTTCTACGTCAAAAATGATATGACGCTTACCGACCGATACTGAAATCGGTTTTTCGCTTTCAATATTAATAAGTTTTATTAATTCTTTAATTGTCTTTTTAGGAACAATAAAGGTATGAGCCTCTCCGCTGTAATTAACAGCTTCTTTTCTGATTGCAAGACGGTAACCGTCAACTCCGACGAGAGTTAAAAGATTATCATCTATATCAAATTTTAAACCTGTATAAACGGGTTTATTGCTTTCCGTATCGGCTACTGCGAAAACGGTCTGCATAATCATTGACTGTAAAACTCTCTGGTCAAGCTCAAGCGGATATCCGCCGTTTACGGAAGGAAGCTCGGGATATTCGTTAGAATCAATACCCGTAATATTATATTTTGCGGCACCGCTTAAAATTGAAACGGAGGTACCGTTTGTTTCCACGGTAACGGTTTCGTCCTCAAGCTTTCTTATAATGTCACATAAAACTTTAGCATTTATAACGATAGCGCCGGCTTCTTCGACCTCTACGTTAAGAACGGTATTAATACCGAATTCAAAATCGTATCCCGTAAGACTGAGAGTATCCGAACCGCATTCCATTAATATACCCTCTATAGTGGGAATAGTAACCTTTGCGCTTACGGCTCTTATTACGTTATTGCAGGCAGTATTCAATTCTTTTGTGTTACATATAAATTTCATAGCTTTTTCCTTTCATATATCAAAAATAATTTTTAACTGTAAAAACTGAAAAAATCCCCGATTTTTTCATTAAGAGTTATATATAAGTCATTAGTAATAGTAAAGGGTGTTGAAAATGTTGAAAACGTATATAAGCGTTTAAAACGCGTTATTTTTTATCCACATTTTTTAAAATCGCAAATGTTTAAAAAATGTTTAAACTGTTGAAAAATAAAGTTTTAAACACCGAATTTAAAAACTATGCTGTGGAAAATGAAAAATTTGTGGAAAATTATGTCTCGTTTTTAATGTTATTTATAATGTCGAGAACCTGTGAATTCAGGGATGAATCGGCAAAAAGCATTTTTTCCATTTCTTCGATATTATAGATTACGGTTGTATGGTCTTTATTAAATTCCTGGCCTATTGCCTTATAAGGCATATCTGTAACTTGTCTTATAATATAAAAACACATTTTTCTTGCGTTTGATATATTTGCGGTTCTCTTTTTTCCGTAAATCTCTTCTACCGAAACGCCGGTCGTACGGCTTACCTCTTCTACTATTCTCTGAATAGTTACGGGAAGAGGCTTAACGTCGTCGTCGATAATTTTTTTAATAGCGTTCTGAGCAAGCGAAATAGTAGGTATTTCCTTACTGTATGTACACATTGCGTGAAGTCTTATAGTAATACCCTCGAGCTGACGGATATTCGACTTAGAGCGCTTTGCGATATATTCGACTATATCGGTATCAATTTTAAAATTAAGAAGCTTAGCCTTTCTCTGAATGATTGCGCAGCGCGTTTCAAATTCAGGCGGCTGGATATCCGCAAGCAGTCCGCTTACAAAGCGTGAACGGAGTCTGTCGGTAATTGAATGAATAAGCTTCGGAGGTCTGTCGGAGGTAAGAACAATCTGTTTACCGTTATTTACAAGCGAATTAAAGGTATGGAAAAATTCTTCCTCGGTCTGAGTTTTACCGGCAATAAACTGAATATCGTCGATAAGAAATACGTCGATATTATTTCTGTATTTCTCGTGGAATTCATTAACCGTTTTTTCACCGAGCGCAACTATAAATTCATTACCGAATTCCTCGGCGTCGACGTATTTAACGTTAAGCTCGGGATAAAGTCTTTCAACCTCGTTTTTTATAGCGAAAAGAAGGTGAGTTTTACCGAGTCCCGAAGCGCCGTAAATAAACAGGGGATTATAATTAGCAACGTTAACTGTTTCATTGATAAAGCCGCCCGGATTCTGTGCTATAGCTTTAGCCGCAGTGTACGCAAATTTATTCGACGGACCGCAGATAAAGTTTTCAAAGGTAAAATTATCGTTCGTAACAATCTCATCCGAGCTGTTTTCGTTTGAAACAGCGCTTAATTCCTCGGGGCAGGTATATTTAAAAACGCAGTCGAAGCCGCAGACGGATATAAACGCTTCGTGAAAAAGAGAGTCGAATTCTCTTTTTGCGGTATCCATTTTAAACTTATTTTGAAAAAGAAGCTCTACTACGCCGTCC
>JAILGO010000051.1 GCA_024696725.1 Eubacterium sp.
AATCACCCTTTCGTTTGCAAAAACGAAATAGCCGATAAAAAAGCACAGCCCGTAAATTCCCATTTTATATCCCTTGTAGAAGCTTAGGTTAAGTATAAAGCTCGCTCCCCATACGGGAAGAACGAGCGCCGCGGCGAGCGGTGCGTTGTACCTGTCGCTCAGTGCAAAAAGCTTTCCTCCGCTTCTGTTCTCAAGAAGCCTTACCGCAATAAGCAGCATAGAAAACACCCACAGCGCCTGAATAAACCACAGCGCGCCGAGTCCCTCGATTACCATAACGGGATATTCGAGATATTTCGGTAAGCCGAGCACCGAATAGCCTCCCGCCGCCTTGATATTAATATAGCCGTGAATCCAGTGAAAAACGAGCATTCCGAGAGTCGACGGTATAAGAAGCTTGTCTGTTCTTGAAATAAAAAACTCTTTCAGTCCGTGCTTTTCAAGATACCACCGCGCGCACATCCCCGATATTATAAACAGGATAATAAGCATCCACGGATAGACAAGATACATATACGCGTCCTGATACTGAACGGGTCTGAAGCAGGGCGCCGTTCCCTCTCTTACTATCGCGTTAAAAATATATACAACGTGGAAAACCACGATAACGCAGACAGTCATCCACCGTATATTGTCAACATAAAGCCTTCGCATATTCTCTCCGCCGTTAGTCAAACATCGCAAAGCCGAGGGCTGTCGCGAGTATTCCCAAAACAACCGCGCCGACGACTATAACCGTTGCGATAATAAGCCCGATGCGGTTGAGAGTTCTTGCGCTCTTCGCCTCGTCGTACATTATTAAATCGGCTGTCTGCTGAGCGTACGCCATCGCGTTTTTCGCCTTACCGAGACCGATTACGCCGCAGACTATTCCGACGATGAGGAATGAGCAGATAACCGCGCATACGATAGAAACTATGCCGAGCGTCTTCGCTGTCGACAAGTCCTTTTTCGCGTTTCTTTCCTGTTGCCTGGCATATAAATCATACTGCGTCGGCTGAGGCGGAGCATAATTATAGTTTACGCCCTGCGCTCCCGGCTGCTGAAGCCGTCCGCAATAAGGACAAAGCGCAACGCCGTCGGGTATATCTGCGCCGCAGAAAATACACTTAGCCATAGTATCACCTCCGAAATAATCTTTATTTATTATAATATTATTTAAATTATGTGTCAATAAAAAACGCCTCAGGGCGTCGCTTCATTTTTTGCTGAGCTTATCCCTGAGGGGCTGAAAAGCAATCCGCTTTATTGCTTTAACGGCTCATATTATTATGATATGATATATATAATTTATAAACTATAGTGCGGAGATAGAATATGAAAAAAACTGACGGTATAAAAAAATACAGACCGAAGACACGGTCTGTATTTTATTTTGATACTATTCCAGATTTCCCGTTAAAAGCATTATAGCCGTCAGCGCCGCAACGGGCGCGGTCTGAGTTCTCAGTATTCTTTTTCCGAGCGTTGCCTTAACGGCGCCCTTTTCGGTAAGGAGCTTAACCTCGTCCTCTTCAAAGCCTCCCTCGGGACCGATATAAACCGAAACGCTTTTTTCGTCGGCGTTAACGAGAGCGCTTACCGGCTCGCCGCCGCCCTCGTAAAATACGATTTTCAACCCGCTTTCGTCCTGTGCCGCCGCTTCCTTCAGCGAAAGCATGGGCGAGACCTCGGGTACGATTCCGCGTCCGCTCTGCTGCGCCGCTTCAAGCGCTATCTTTTTATAGCGCTCGTTTTTCTTTTTTGCGCTTTTTTCGTCGGGACGGCTTATGCTTCTTGCGGTCATAACGGGGACTATTCGAACCGCGCCGAGCTCCGTGCATTTCTGGATTATTTCCTCAAGCTTCGTTCCCTTGGGCACGCCCTGATAAATTGTAACGACGCAGGTCGGCTCGCTTTCGCTCGCCTGACGATAACAGATCTTAAGCTTAACCGTATCGCGTGAAACCCCGTCAATAATACATCCGTAGTCGCAGCCCTCTCCGTCGGTTACGGTAAGCATATCGCCCGTTTTCATCCTCAGCGATTTGGAAACGTGGCGCGCCTGCTCCCCGTCGAGGATTATTTCGTCTTCGGGTATATAGTCAATAAACAGCTTTTGCATTTTTACTCCTCGACGTGCTCTACGGCACAGTTAATAATTATTTTTACGTGGTCGTCCGCGAGCGTATAATACATATTTTTTCCCTCGCGCCTGCATTTTACAAGGTGTCCGTGCTTGAGCGCTCTGAGCTGATGCGATACCGCCGTTTGGGTTGCGCCGACCGCCTCCGTAATTTCGCCCACGTTTTTTTCGCCCTCGAAAAGCGCGAGAAGGATTTTAACCCTCGTCGCGTCGGCGAACATTTTAAATAAATCCGCAATATCAAAGATTTCTTCGGCGGTCATATTATTTTCCCCCTGAAAACACATATTATATATGAACACTTCTTACATGTGTTATTATATATTAAATAAAAAAATTGTCAAATAAAAACAGATGTGTTATAATGATATATTATACAAAAGCTGGTGAAACATTGAAAAACGCAGGGCTTAAAGCGGTAGTTCTCGGCGCGGTTATTAACTTTGCGCTTGTTGTCATAAAATTATATATCGGCATAAGCAGCAATCTTTTAACTATTTACTGCGACGCGGTGAATAATCTTGCCGACGATTTTTCCTGCGTGCTTGCCGTAGGAGGCTTTCTTCTTATTAAAAAGCTCGGGGAACGGGAATCCCTCAGGGCGCAGAGCCTCTGTACCTTCGTAATCAACGCGCTTGTCGCCGTAACGGGTGTATACTTTGTATATAACGGACTTGAGCGCTTTCTGTATCCGACCCCCGTCGTATACGCGACTAAGTATGCGATTCTTATCGCGGTAACCGTGGGCGTAAAAATCTTTATGGCGGTAATGTACAGAGCGTTTAACCGATACGCGGACTCCGACGTCCTGCGCGCGCTCGTCACGGACAGCATCCTCGACTGCTTTATTACGGTTGCGGCGCTGATGAGTCTGTTTCTTGTTTCAAAATTAAACTACGCCGTTGACGGCGTTTTCGCTATAATAACGGGTAGTGTAATTACGGTCTCGGCTGTCAGAAACCTGATAAAAGAGGCAAAATATTTAATTCTTGAGTAAGGAGTATTGTTATGTCAGAAAAAGTGAAATCAAAAAAGGGTAAAAAAGTCCGCAGAGTTTTCCGTGGCATTTTCTTATGCCTGCTCTGTTTAATCGTAGTTTGCGCTGGAGCTACGGCGGTAATCAACACCGTAGTAAATAAAAGCGAAAACAACTTCGTTTCCGACTCCGTAAAGCCCGTGGAATATACGGAACAACTCGTTCCCGTGATTGACAACGACGGTTATTATACCTTTACTACGGACAGGGATTTCAGGGTGCTTCAGCTTACCGACGTTCATATCGGCTCGGGCTATATGAGCTCCAAGAAGGATATGATGGCGCTTAACGCCGTCGCGGCAATGGTTACCGCGGAAAAGCCCGACCTTGTCGTAGTTACCGGCGATATCGCGTACCCCGTTCCGTTCCAGTCGGGAACGCTTAACAATAAATTCGGCGCGGAGATTTTTGCAAATCTTATGGAAAAGCTTGGCGTATACTGGTGCGCGGTTTACGGAAACCACGATACCGAGGCGTATTCATATTTTAACCGTAAAAAGATTTCAAAAATAGTATATGAAAACCGCGATAAATATCCTCACAGCCTTTTCCAGTCGGGTCCCGAGGAGGTCGACGGCTACGGTAACTATGTTATAAAGGTAAAGAACTCAATCGGTCAGCTTACCCAGGCGCTGTTTATGATTGACTCTCACTCCTATACCGACGGCGACTATTTCGGAATTCAGTGGAAATACGACGCAATTCACGAAAATCAGGTTAAGTGGTACGAGAGTACCGTTGCCTCGCTTACTGAGGAAAACGCGGGTATTCAGCCTAACTCCCTTGCGTTCTTCCACATTGCGCCTAACGATATGAGCACGGCGTTCAAGGAATACAAGGCGGCAGGCTTCAAGGATACCGAAAACGTTAAGCACAAGTACGGAAAAATCGCTGAAAGCAACGACGTTATCTGTACGAGCCAGTATAATTTCGGACTTGTTGATTCCTTCAGAGCGCACGGAACGAAGGGCGTTTTCTTCGGTCACGACCATCTTAACAATATCTCCCTTGACTATAAAGGCGTATTACTTACTTACGGCGATTCAGTAGACTATCTCGCTTATCCCGGTATCTATAAGTACGGCGTTCAGCGCGGCTGCACCGTAATTACGGTTAAGCCTGACGGCAGCTTTGAAAACGTATGTGAAAACTACTATCAGGATAAATATAAATCCATTAACGCTAAGGAGTCCGTTATCCTTGACCACGATATGAAGGACGATTACGCTTCCGCAGGCTCTCTCTTCTCGTTCCAGACCGCAAATCAGGACACCGACAAGAATAAAGATAAGGAGTAACGCCTTGGATTTTAAAGACGATAGATTTATGACCGCGCTCGCCCTTTGCGTGGTGGCGTTCGTAACGGCGCAGGCTCTGTTCTTTATGATAAGAGCGATAAAGCGCGCAAAGGAGCTCGGCATAGAAAACTCAACGATAAAAAACACGATAATATCCTCGTCGCTGTTCACGGTAGCGCCCGCTATCGGAATTGTCGCGACGGTAATAACTCTTGCGTCGGGACTCGGCTACGTCCTTCCGTGGATTAGACTTTCCGTTATAGGAAACATCTCCTACGAGGTAACCGCCGCAACGAGCGCAATCGACGTTTTCGGACTCAAGGGCGGTATAGCTAACCCTATAACCGACCACGAGGTTTTCGCAACGGTCGCGTGGGTAATGACTCTCGGCTCGATGATGCCGCTTATTCTAACCCCGATTTTCCTTAAAAAGATTCAGGGAAGAGTCGGCAAGGCGGTTTCGGGCAACAAGGCGTGGGCTGACGTAATGAGCGCCGCGGCGTTCATAGGCTTAATCGCCGCCTTCGTTGCAAGAGCGCTCGCGGGACAGGGCGATAAAGAGGTAATCGGCGACGGCGCGGGCTTCCTTTCGGTAAGCGCTCTCGTGTTCTCGATTATCTTGATGCTTATTCTCTCTAAGATTTCTCAGATGCCTAAAATGAAATGGCTTGAAAGCTTTGCAATGCCGCTTTCAATGATAGGCGCTATGGTGCTCGTCGCGGTTATGGCGCAGGTACTGCCGCACGACGTTGCGTTTCTTGAATGGAGGGGATAAGCATGGATAATAAATACATTAATAAAACCCATACCTACGGCAGACTGTGGATGGTGGTAACGCTTCTCGTTTTCCTTTCCGTTCCCTGCCTTATATGCTACCACCTCGGCGTAACGCCTCAGCTCGGTATGATAGGAAAGGGACTTGCTTCGGTTGCTCTCGTTTTCTATCCCACGGCTGTAATCGAGGTGCTTACCTATTCCCCGCTTCTCGGCACGGGCGGAACCTATCTCGGCTTCGTAACGGGTAATATTACCAACCTTAAAATGCCCGTCGCGCTTTCGTCTATGGAGAGCGCCAAGGTCGACGCGAACAGCGACGAGGGCGAGGTAATCTCTACTATTTCCATCGCCGCCTCGTCGATAGTTACTACGGTTATAATCGCCGTATTCGTTCTTCTTTTCAGACCGCTTCTCGGCAAGATTACGGGCGAGGGCTCGCCCTTTGCTCCTGCGTTTCAGCAGGTAACTCCCGCGCTTTTCGGAGCGCTTTGCGCGTCGTATCTCGCGAAGCACTGGAAGATTTCCGTTCTTCCGATAGTGCTTTTAACGCTTGTGCTTCTCTTTAAGGGAACGCTCGCAATCGGCGTTTTAATACCGATAGGCGTCGTCGTTTCGCTTCTCGGAGCGCACCTCATGTTTAAGAAAGGCTGGGTAGGTAAAAAATGACTACGGGACAGATAATTCTTATTGCAGTGCTTGCGGTTATCGCGCTTGCAATAGTTATAACGATGATAAAGGCGGCGTTCTTTAAGATTGACCGCCCGGACGTTGAAGAAATGCCGAAGGAGAATATCGACGAGGAGCGCGTTCAGCGCCATCTCACCGAGGCAATTCAGATTAAAACGATATCGAACGTCGACGAGAGCAAGGTCGACTGGAACGAGTTCAGGCGTTTTCACGACTTCCTTGAAAGAGAGTACCCCCTCACCCATAAAACTCTTAAGCGCGAGGTCGTTTCAAAAGCTTCGCTCCTCTATACCTGGGAGGGTAAAAATCCCGCGCTCGACGGTATCGCCTTTCTCTCGCACCAGGACGTCGTTCCGATAAGCGAGGGAACGCTTGAGGACTGGGAGCACCCGCCGTTTGAGGGCTTCAACGACGGCGAATTTATCTGGGGCCGCGGCGCGCTCGATATGAAAAATCACCTTATCTGCGTTATCGAAGCGGTTGAGGCGCTGCTCGAGGACGGCTTCGTACCCGAAAGAACGGTTTATCTCTGCTTCGGTCATAACGAGGAGATTGTTGCGGGCGAGAACAATGGCGCCCGCGCGCTTATGGAAACTCTTAAAGCGAGAGGCGTTCGCCTCGACTCAACGATTGACGAGGGCGGCGCAATCCTTCCCGCGAACGTAAAGGGAATTCTTAAGGGAAAACTCGCGCGCGTCGGTATCGCCGAAAAGGGCAATACCGATTTACGAATCACCGTTCACTCAAAGGGCGGTCACTCCTCGCAGCCGCCTCAGCATACCGGCGTCGGTATGGTCGCCGACGTAGTGCACGACCTTGAAAAGCATCAGTTCAAGGCGAAGATGCTTCCAATGGTAGAGGATATGTTCACCCTTATCGGAAAGCACATGACCTATCCCGGACGGCTTGTAACCTGTAACCTTAAAATCCTTAAACCGCTTATTCTGGCGATAGCGAAAAAAATACCGCCCGCCGCTTCTTTTATAAGAACGACTACGGCGTGCACAATGCTTCAGGGCTCGCCGGCGGCTAACGTTCTGCCTCAGACCGCAAGCGTAACGGTTAACTTCCGCCAGCTTCCCGGCACGACGACCGACGACCTGTTTAAGCATATCCGCAAGGTTGTAAGGAATAAGGATATTGATATCGAATTCGTAAAAGGTAAGGAGGCTTCGGCAGTATCTCCTACCGATACGAGAGCCTTTGAAACGCTGACGGTACTTTCTCACCAGATTGATAAATACAATATCGTCGCGCCTTATCTTGTAATGGGCGGAACGGATACTTATCACTACGAGGATATCTGCGATAACCTTTACCGCTATTCCCCGTTCGTTGTAAGCACCTCGCTTCTTCTTACGACCCATTCAACCAACGAGCGCTGCCCCGTCGCCGCACTCGGCGAGGGCGTACAGTTCTTCAAGCGCTATATGCGGATAATGGCAAGCGAATAAAAAGATACGAATCCCCGCGAAAAAAACATAAGACTTTTAATAAAGGTGCAGAATTCCGTTTTTTGCCCGGGGGAAGTACGGTTGCACAGCACCCGCTCACAAAAAACGCAAAACGTAAAAGCCGCCGCTGACCCGATGTCTGCGACGGCTTTAAAATATTATGCTTAAAGAAAAGGAGCGCTGCGAACAGCGCTCCTGAAAACTGTAATTATTAATTTGAATATACCCCTTTTCTCAAGGGCGGCTAAATATTTACTCTGACCTCAGCGCTTCTACGGGGTCCTTTCGGGACGCGATTCCCGACGGGATAAGTCCCGCGAAGAA
Organism: Eubacterium sp.; assembly: GCA_024696725.1. Lineage (GTDB taxonomy): Bacteria > Bacillota > Clostridia > Oscillospirales > Acutalibacteraceae > Eubacterium_R. The sequence goes on from JAILGO010000051.1 coordinate 7,702, forward strand.
GGTGAGAACAACGCTCAGTATTACAAGCACGACTGCGCCGACTGCCGGGAACGCCGCGCTGACGATTACCGACTTGACGAAGTGGTGCAACAGTGCGTTTATCGGAACCAGAAGCAGCCCCGTAACTCCTACGCCGAGCAAGCCTGCCGAAAGTCCGATAATAAACGTCTCCGCATTGAACACGTGGGAGATATCGCGTTTTGACGCGCCCATCGCCCTGAGGATACCGATTTCCTTCTTGCGCTCAAGAACGGAAATATAGGTAATAATTCCTATCATTATCGACGAAACGATAAGCGAAACCGCGACGAACGCGATAAGCACGTAGGATACCGCGTTGATTATCGACGATACGCTGCTCATAATAATTCCGACGTAGTCGGTATATATGATTTTATCCTCGTCCTTTACGCTGTCGTTATACTCCTTGATACAGTTAATAATTTTATCCTTATCCTCGAAGGTATCCGCGTATATCGCGATTGAGGTCGGGCTGTCCTCGCTGATAACTCCGAGCTTTTCAAGGTTAGCGTCGTAAGTCTTTTTGGGAAGCATACTTGAAAGCGCGCCGAACATCTTTGCGAAAATATTGTTCTGCTCCGCTTTAAATGTCTTGCCCGTGAGAACGTCGAAATCCTTGTTCTTAAGCTGCGCCTTAACGACCTCGCTGTCCCTGGTGTAGTTAATCACGTAGTCGGTCAGCGCCTTCGTATAGCCTACCGCGGGGATAGTCGGGATAGCGACGTTGTCGTTTTTAATCTTTATAATTCCCGAGATTTTAAGCTTTATAGCGTTCTTTGTCGCCTTGCGAATCTGTTTTTCGCTCGTGCCGATAAAATCGTAATATCCCTTGTCGTTTTTAACGTATTCGTCGCACGACGGAATAACGTAAAACTCGTTTTTACAGATTTCCTCGTAATCGAAGCTTGCGACCTCCTCGGTTACCTTTTCGCCCTTCTGTACCTTATCCATAATCTCATTGTACTGAGAGGTCGGGAGAATGCCCATCTGATAGAGATAGGTTGACATAACCTCGCCGTTCTGGTCGAGAGCGAGCACGCACTCGTCGTAGCTGTCGGGCCAGGAGCCGTAAACGACCTCGTACTGAGTAGTTACCGCATCGGAAATTCCCGTTCCGTCAGCCTTCGGCACGAGCTGCGTAAAGCAGTTTACGAAGCTTCCCATACTGCCGCTTGAGTTGACCATATCCATCATATCCTCAACGCTCATAAGGTCGGTGTTCATCATAAGCTGCGCGGCTGCGTTCTCGTTTACAAAGGTAGTTCCGTCGGTGTTGATAAGAACGTTGTCCCTGTCATAAGCGAAAATATCGAAATTAGCGTTATACGAATAAACTATTCCGTTTTCGCTCGTGTACTGATTGATTTCGGACGAAGGATTATCAAGATACGCCTTGAATTTTGCGACGCTGTTTTCCTTCATACTTCCCGTCATGGCGCTTGCCTGCTGAACCATGGCTGTATTTGAATATACCTTACCGTCGTCGTGCTCGCGAAGAACGGACGAAGCCTGAAACGGCGTGTTCGCCATAAACGCCGAAAGGTCGAAGGTCTGCTTGTCGACGGTCAGCGGGAAGCTGTCCATCGCGTCCTGCTGAACGCTGCTGATATAGTTGTTTATACCCGTAGAAAGAGAGAGAATAAGCGCGATTCCGATAATACCTATCGAGCCCGCAAACGCGGTCAGTATCGTTCTCGCCTTTTTTGTAAGAAGATTGTTGAGCGAAAGCGAAAGCGCGGTGAAAAAACTCATTGACGGCTTCTTTACCTTGTCGGCTGTCGACTGTCTTCCCTCTGCTTCGGGCTCGTACGGGTTACTGTCGTCGGTGATTTCACCGTCGCGAAGCCTTACGATACGGGTTGAATACCTGTCGGCAAGCTCGGGGTTATGAGTTACCATAATAACGAGCTTATCCTTTGCGATTTCCTTAAGTAAATCGAGAACCTGAACCGAGGTCTGCGTGTCGAGCGCTCCCGTCGGCTCGTCGGCAAGAAGGATATCGGGGTCGTTAACGAGAGCTCGCGCAATCGCGACTCTCTGCATCTGACCGCCCGACATTTCCGCAGGCTTTTTCTTAAGCTGGTCGCCGAGTCCTACCGCCTCGAGCGCCTTAGTCGCGCGCTCCCTGCGCTCCGTCTTGTTTACGCCCGTAAGCGTCAGCGCAAGCTCAACGTTAGAAAGCACGGTCTGGTGAGGAATAAGATTATATGACTGAAAGACGAAGCCGACCGAGTGGTTTCGGTAGGTGTCCCAGTCGCTGTCGTCGTAAGCCTTCGTCGACGTGCCGTTAATTATAAGGTCGCCCTCAGTATAGTGGTCAAGTCCGCCTATGATATTAAGAAGGGTCGTCTTGCCGCCGCCCGACGGACCGAGAATTGAAACGAACTCGCTCTCTCTGAATGAAATTGAAACGCCCTTCAGCGCCTCAACGCTTGAGTCGTTCGTATAATATTTTTTATGAATGTTCTTTAATGTAAGCATATTGCCCTCTCTGTATAACCTAAAATTACTTTCCGTATATTGATATTATACTTATTGTCGCAATTATAACAAATCCGCTTAAAAAGTCAACCGGTTTCTATAAAAATTAATATTTTTGAAACAATAATATAAAGGTAAGAAAGAACCGTCTAAAAAAGTTCTTGACATTTGCAGCTTTATATTATATAATTTTGCTTGCACTAAAAACGGCTTTATAGCTCAGCTGGCTAGAGCATTCGGTTCATACCCGGAGTGTCACTGGTTCGAGTCCAGTTAAAGCCACCATCGGCCCGGTGGTCAAGCGGTTAAGACACCGCCCTTTCACGGCGGTAACACGGGTTCAAATCCCGTCCGGGTCACCAAAAAGGGAAAGCAGTCCAAACGGACTGCTTTTTCTTTTTCGTTTTCTCCGAAAACGAGGGATTTGAAACGAAACACCGCTTGTCACCGCCACAGGCGGCGAGAAGCGGGAGAAAAGGTCCGGTGGACCTTTTCGTTGTTGAGAAGAAAATCCCGTCCGGGTCACGCGGAGCATAGCTCCGCTAACGATTACGGTCACTCGTAGGTCGCTTGGTCAACATTAATTAGTCTGTGGTGCGCATAAAAGATGTTGTTCAAAAAGATTTGTGTTGTTAATATATTCAAAACATGTTATAATCATAGCAACTAATCTAACGAGGTGTTGAAATGCCAGAAATAATAAATAGCACTCAAATGAAGAAAAGAGTGCAGATTAATGAATATAAAAACTCAATAATTTTAGGCGACTCCCTTGATGTTATGAAGCGGTTTCCTTCAGGCTCTATAGACCTTATTGTTACGTCGCCACCTTATAATTTAAAAAACTCAACCGGAAACGGAATGAAAGACGGCAGAGGCGGAAAATGGGAAAACGCATCGTTGATTAACGGTTATCAAGAACACAATGATAACATGCCATATGACGAGTATTGTAAATGGCAAAGGAA
>JAILGO010000079.1 GCA_024696725.1 Eubacterium sp.
CGTTAAAAACGCAGTCGGAAAGCTTACCCTTAAAAAGTCCGGAGGCAATAAGACAATAACAGTTGCCAAAAACGGAAGAATTACCGTTAAAAAAGGACTTAAGAAGGGAACCTACAAAGTTAAAATTAAGATAAAAGCGTCAGGCAATACTGAATACAAGGCGAAAACAAAAACCGTGACCGTAATTATAAGAGTGAAATAATAAAAGAGGAGGGCTGAGCCCTCCTTTTTTGTTGCGTTAATTAATTGCTTATACCTGATTTCTGTGCTATACTTGTCTTAACAAGCTATCGGAGTAACGGTATGAGAAAAACTATTAATCTTAACAGCAACTGGCTTTTTGAAATAAACGGAAAAAGCGAAACGGTAAATCTTCCGCATTGCTTTAACGCCGCGGACGGTAATACGCCCGATTATATAAGAACGAGGTGCTCTTATACAAAGGAGCTTGAAGCTTTGGAAGGTAACGCCTTCCTTCTTGTCGAGGGCGCTAATTCCGTTACAGAGGTTGCCGTTAACGGAAAAGTGATTAATACTCATAAGGGCGGCTACAGCGCCTTTGTTACCGACCTTACGCCTTATATCAAGAACGGCTGTACTATTAAGATTTATGTTGATAACAGTGACTATGACGACGTTTATCCATCGTCTGCGGATTTCACCTTCTGGGGAGGAATATACAGAAACGTATCCCTTATCGTTACGGAGAACGCTCATTTTTCATTCAGCGATTATTTCTCCTGCGGAGTTTACGCAACCCCGAAAAAGGAGGATGATAAGTGGACTCTCGGCGTAAAATGTATAGTCGATAATATGACTCCTGAAATGAGAATCCGTTATACGCTGCTCGATAATAACGGCGCAGTTTACGCTCAGTTGGAAAGCGCCGAAACCGAGGTAATTCTTGATTGTAAAAGTCCCGTTCTCTGGAACGGTATGGAAAACCCGTATCTCTATACGCTTAAATGCGAGCTTGTTGAAAACGCTGAGACGCTTGATACCGTAACACAGAGAGTCGGCTTTCGCACTGTTGAAATCGACTCCGAAAAGGGCTGCTTTTTAAACGGTAATTATTTAAAGCTTAAAGGCGTTTCGCGCCATCAGGACCGAAAGGGTATGGGCAACGCAATAACCGAAAGGGAGCATCGCGAGGATTTGGAGCTTATTCTGTCCATCGGTGCGAATTCCGTGCGCCTTGCCCATTATCAGCAGAATAAATATTTCTATGATTTGTGCGACGAGCGCGGCGTGCTGGTGTGGGCTGAAGCGCCCGTAATTTCGTCCTTCAGTCCGCTTAAACAGGATAACGCCAAGCGGCAGCTCACCGAGCTTGTAAAACAGAATTATAACCACCCCTGCATTTTCTGCTGGGGTATTGAAAACGAGATTACTCAGAATATAAAGAACAGTAAAAACAAGTCGCTCGTTCCCTGTATAAAGGAGCTTAACGACCTCGTTAAGTCGCTTGATTCAACGCGCTTTACAACCTGCGCTCAGCTTTCAATTCTGAGCGAGGAATCGCCGCTTAACCGTATTACCGATATTCTCGGATATAACCACTATTTCGGCTGGTACGATTTCGGCTTTGATTTTCTTAATAAATGGCTCGATAATTTCCACCTTGATTATCCGTCTGTTAAGCTCTGCCTTTCCGAATACGGTGCGGAGGGACTCGTTAATCTTCACAGCGCTTCGCCATCTCAGGGCGACTATTCCGAGGAATATCAGTGCCGCTTTCACGAGGAGTATATTAAAGCAATTTCGTCAAGAGACTGGCTCTGGGGTTCTTATGTTTGGAATATGTTCGATTTCGGCGCTGCTAACCGCCACGAGGGCGGAGTAATCGGAAAGAATAATAAAGGACTTGTAACCTACGACAGACAGATTAAAAAGGATTCGTATTATCTTTATAAAGCCTTCTGGAGCGACGAGCCTTTTACCCATATCTGCGGCGAAAGGTTCAGAACCCGAAAAGCAGGACTGTATGATATTAAGGTCTATTCGAACCGCCGCGAGGTCTCCCTCACAGTTAACGGTAAGGTATATACAAAAAGCGGTGAAAAAATATTTGTTTTCCCCGATATTGAAATCGTAAAGGGCGAGAATAAGCTGATGGCAGGGGAGCACGGTATAGTTATTATCGGCGCCGATGAAACAGACCCGTCGTATTCAATAACAGCCGAGGAATCCTTCGTAAGAAACTGGGAGAAAAAGAGCGGGGAAGAGAGTGAAAACTATCTCACGCCCGAAAGCACGGTTATGGAGCTTGTTAATAGCCATGACGCGCATATTATGGTTAAAGGCAAGCTCGGAAAAGACCTTCTTAACAATCCGCTTTTAAGGCTTATCTATCCCGTAAAAATTAAAACGGCGCTTAAAATTACGCGCTGCTTCAGGATGACAAAAAACGAGGTTATGCTTCTGACCGAATATACTTACGCAATACATAAATAAAAGGCTCCCTTTTCGGGTGTCCGTCATAAAGAAGTTTATAAAAATAAGCCTTCCCCCTTGAGGGGAAGGTGGATTGCCGAAGGCAAGACGGATGAGGTGTAAGTTTTAATTGTTCTTGATTATTTCCACCTCATCAGTTTCGCTTCGCTCAACAGCTTCCCCTCAAGGGGAAGCCTTTTCTTTTCCGGATTCGGCGTTACAAAGCCTATGCTCGCTACCCCCTATGACATATTCCTTGACTATCTGCTACTAAAATGCTAAAATATAAGTGCCAAATATTATCACAAATGAATATTTTTACAACAATGTCCGTATGCTATTTTTATCTCTTTTGATAAAAATGCATGCTCTTATTTGCATATGGTC
>JAILGO010000110.1 GCA_024696725.1 Eubacterium sp.
AGTTCATCTCTAACGAGGACGGAAAAATTAACATTAATTTCAACAGCCTTGAAACCGATACCAAGATGCACGGCGAATACATTATTACCCTCTGCGGTCCGAATCAGGAGGAATTCGCAATGAAGACCGTTAAGGTTACCGATACGAACACTGCCGTTCTTCCGTTTATCGGCGCAAAGGCGGGAAATTACTATTATATGTGCATTTCTCCCGGTCCGAATTTTGCAAGCGGACACGATTATAAAATAAGAGTTTCGTTTACGAAGGGCAAGTTCTACGAAAAAGAGTTTAACGATACCGAAGAAAAAGCGGGTAAATTAATCCTCGCCAACAACTACGTCGGAACAATAGGCAGCGATTCGCTCAACGGCGACTCCTGGGGCGTTGACGACAGCGACTTTTATTACATCAAGGCTCCCGCAAAGGGTACTATGACTCTCAGCTTCAAGCATAAAAAGAGAGACAGCGAGTACGCAAGCATCAGCGGCTGGGCGCTTGACCTTTACAAGCACCACAACGGCGGAAACCTTTCGCTCAGCAACGGTCTCATTCCGCTTAACGATAAGGAGAACGTTAAGGTTTATTCGGGACAGATGGCAAAGAACGCGGAGCTCTGGTTCAGCGTCAGAAGCGCGATTTACGGACAGGGCTCTTATCTTGCAAGCGATATCGTAGGCGAGCCCTATACGGTTGCAACCACTTTCGTTCTTGCCGCAAAGCCGAAAATCACGGCTAAATCGACCAAGAACTCAATAACCCTGACCTCGAAGAAAATCGCGGATATTACGGGCTATGAAATTCAGATTAAGGAAGGCAAGAAATTCAAGAAGCTTGCGACCACCAAGAAAAAAGCCCTTAAATACACCAAAAAGGGACTCAAGAAGAATAAACGCTATACCTTTAGAGTAAGAGCTTATCTTAAAGCCGACGGAACGAAATACTACGGAAAATGGGTAACCGTCAGCGCCAAGACGAAAGCTAAGTAAGAGGGTGTATCATGAAAACTAAGACTAAAAAATCTCTGCTGCTCTTTGTTTTGAGCATGCTTACGCTGACGCTTTGTATAGCGTTCGGAGCGCTTACCGCACAGGCAAAAACGATAACAATTATCGACCCCGAGGATATGAAAAATATCAACTGGGTTAACGCGGGCTTCGGTCCGGGTAACACCTATAAGCTCGGTGCTGATATGACTCTCGGCGAAAACGACGACTCAACCGTCGTTCTCACAAAGGGCAACTTCGTAATTGATTTAAACGGTCATACGCTTCAGAACGCGACTCAGAATCTTACCGTTATTCATGTCAAGGGAGCTAACGTAACGCTAAAGGACAGTAAAGCAACAAACAACAAGCCGAGCGTACGCTCATACGGCGCAGGCGCGGTTCAGATTACCTCGGGCAGACTTGAGATAGTTAACGGAAACTACGTCGGAGCAAGCACGGGCTATAACAACCCGAGCGCGCTTCATGTCGGCGGCGGTACCTGCGTCGTCAACGGCGGCTTCTTTTACGGCGAACATATCGGCGCAAACTGCTCGTATCAGGGTAAGCTCTATATAAACGGCGGAACGTTTCAGACCGGCTATATGTTTGCTCTCGGTGACGCTACGGGCGGCGGAACAATTAAGATTTCCAGGGCGAATTTCATTTCCGGAACAACGACCTACGGCGGTCATTTCGCTCTCGGTGCGTATTGCGGTCAGAATTATTATAACTTCAATAACTGGCTTGCTTTGGGTTCCTCGTTCTCACCGTCGTTTCAGACGCTTTACTGGAATATGCAGAGCAGCATAAGCGAATATCCTACGATAAGCAATTATTATGCAGTTGCGTGGGAAACCCCGACGCTTTCGGTAACAAGCACGGTGAAGGCGCCCGCAGCTACCGCAATAAAAAAAGTCACATCGGGTAAAAAGCAGCTTAAAATCACATATAAAAAGAAGTCCTGCACGGGATATCAGATTCAGCTTGCAACGAATAAGAAATTTACCAAAAACGTTAAAACGGTAACGGTAAAGGGCAAAAAGAATACCGCCCGTACCGTTAAGAAACTGAAAGCGGGAAAAAAGTATTTCGTAAGGGTAA
>JAILGO010000168.1 GCA_024696725.1 Eubacterium sp.
CCGTTAAGTGCGATTTAAGAAGCCTTGACGAAATAAAGAGCCTGTTTGAAAAAACGGGTACGCCCGACGTGCTCGTTAATAACGCGGGCGTGTCGCTGATAAAGATGATTAACGATACGACACCCGGGGATTATGAGAGCGTGACCGCCGTTAACGAAAGAGCGGTCTATTTCACTTCGAAGCTCGCAGCCCTCGGTATGCTTAAAAACAAGAGCGGCGCGATAGTCAATATCTCGTCAGTCTGGGGAGAGTGCGGCGCCTCGTGCGAAACGCTTTATTCAATGACCAAGGCGGCGGTAATCGGACTTACGAGGGCGCTCGCAAAGGAGCTTGCTCCGTCGGGAATTACCGTTAACTGCGTAACGCCCGGCATTATTGATACAGGAATGAACGCCTGCTTTAATAAAGAGGAGCTTGAAGGCGAGGTGCCTCTCGGACGGCTCGGCTCGCCCGAAGAGGTCGCCGCGGCGGTGCTGTTTTTAGCTGAAAGCCGCTATATCACGGGACAGGTTCTCGGAGTCAACGGGGGTATAATATGAGCTATACCTTTGAAAGACTTTCTGACGATATAAGCGTTGCCGTCAGCGCCGACCATACCTTCGGCACGGACGCGGTAATTCTCGCGTATTTCGCTAAAGTCAAGCGTAAGGACAGGGCGCTTGATATGGGAACGGGCTGCGGAATTATTCCGCTTCTCTGGCTTCGCGATAAGGCGCAGAGTCCCGTTCACTGCCTTGATATCCAGGAGAACGCCGCCGAGCAGGTAAGAGCCTCGATAGAGCATAATAAGCTCGGCGACAGGCTGTTTATCCATAACTGCGATTTAAGGGAAATCGAAAAGGAATTCAGCCCTGAGGGCTTTACTCTCGTAACTATGAATCCGCCGTACAAGCCGCTCAATACGGGCTTTGAATCCCTGAGCGAAAGCGCGCGGATTGCACGCCACGAGGTAACCTGCGGCGTTGACGACGCCGTACAAGCCGCGGCGTATCTTTTAACCTACGGCGGACGCTTTTGTATGTGCCACCGTCCCGAAAGGCTCGTCGACGTGCTGACCGCGATGCGCGCCTTCAATTTAGAGCCTAAAAGACTTCGCTTCGTTTTTGATAAAGCGGGCGAAGAGCCGTTCCTTTTCCTCGTTGAAGGAAAGAAGGGCGGAAAGCCGTTTTTAAGGGTTGAAGCGGATTTGATAATAAAAAATGAGGAAAGTAAATTCAGCGAAGAGATGCTTAAGGTCTACGGCTCCTACGCTGACGGATATGAGGATAAGGTAAGATGAGCGCAAAGCTTTATGTTGTCGGAACGCCGATAGGTAACCTCGGCGATTTTTCCCCGAGAGCTGCTGAAACTCTTGAAAAGGTCGGCTTTATTGCCGCGGAGGATACGAGGGTAACGCTTAAGCTCTTAAACCATTTCGGTATTAAAAAGGAAATGGTAAGCTACTATGAGCATAATAAGCGCGAGCGCGGCGAAATTATCACCGCGAGAATACTCGGCGGCGAAAGCTGCGCTATAGTTACCGACGCAGGTATGCCCGCGATTTCCGACCCCGGCGAGGATTTAGTGAGAATGTGCCGCGACCTCGGCATTGAGGTCGAAAGCGTGCCCGGTCCGACGGCGTTCGCCACGGCGCTCGCCGTATCGGGAATGAATACGGGACGCTTCACCTTCGAGGGCTTTCTCTCGGTAGCTAAAAAGTCGCGCCGCGAGCACCTTGAGGAGCTGAAAAACGAGAGGCGCACTATGGTTTTCTACGAGGCTCCGCATAAGCTCGTTAATACGCTGAACGATTTTTACAAGACCTTCGGCGACAGAAATATCGCCCTCGTCCGCGAGCTTACAAAGCTTCACGAGGAGGTAATCAGAACGACTGTCGGGGAGGCGCTTAAGAAATATGAAGCCGAAAGTCCGAAGGGCGAATTCGTAATTATCGTCGAGGGTAAAAAGGAAGAGGAAAAGCCGGTAACGCTTGACGAGGCGGTCGAAACCGCGAAAGCTCTCGTCGAAAGCGGAATGAGCGTAAACGCCTCCGCTAAGGAGGTCGCCGCCGAAACGGGAATTAAGAAAAGCGAGATATATAAGCAGTTATTATGATTTGTAATTCGTGTCCGCGAAAATGTAATATCGACAGAGAACGCTCGCCCGGCTATTGCAGAAGCGCGGGCGCTTTTCGCGTTGCGAGAGCGGCTCTGCATTTCTGGGAGGAGCCGTGCATAAGCGGTAAAAACGGGAGCGGAACCGTATTTTTCAGCGGCTGTAATCTTCGCTGCGTTTACTGCCAGAATTATGAAATCAGCCGCGACGGCAAGGGCGTTGAAGTGAGCGACGAAAGGCTAATCGGAATTTTTGAAGCTCTGATTAAAGAGGGTGCGGAAAATATTAATCTCGTTAACCCGACTCACTATGCCGACAGGCTGTGCGGCTTGCTTAAAAGATGGAAAAGCCCCGTTCCGATAGTGTGGAACACCTCGGGTTATGAGAGCGCCGAAACGCTTAAAAGGCTCAGCGGACTCGTCGATATCTATCTTACGGACTTAAAGTATATCCGCGCGGATAAGGCTAAGCGCTATTCCTCGGCGGAGGATTATTTTTCCGTAGTAAAAGCCGCGCTTTCGGAAATGACGCACCAGCTTCCCTCCGACGAATTCACCGCCGACGGTATAATGAAAAAAGGCGTTATTATCCGCCATCTTATCCTTCCGTCTAATACTAATTCCTCGCTTGAAATTCTTGACTTTCTGAATGAGAGCTATAAAGACCGGATTATTTCCCTTATGGCTCAGTACACGCCCTGCGGCGAGCTCGGCGAATATCCCGAGATTAACCGGAAAATCACAAAAAGAGAATACGAAAAGGTAGCTTCTTATGCCGAAAAGCTCGGCTTCGGGAGGATATTTTTACAAAAACTTTCGTCCGCGGATAAAAATTTTATTCCTGCATTTGATTTTAGCGGAATAATGTGATATATTATAATTGCAAAAATCTTTTATTATAAAAAAGGAGAAATGAAAAATGAAAAAGTTTTTTACCGAATTCAAAGAGTTCATCGCTAACGGCAGCGTTCTCGACCTCGCAGTAGGCGTAATCATCGGCGGTGCTTTTAAGGGTATTGTTGACGCGCTTATTGCAAATCTTATTAACCCGATTATCGCTTGCATAGGCGGCGACAACATCTCAGGCTTTACTTATCAGATTATCAAGGGTAACGAAGCTACAATTATGAATTTCGGCGCATTCCTGTCCGCAATCATTAATTTCATCGTTATTGCATTTGTTATCTTCCTTATCGTTAAGTCTGCAAACAAGGCGAAGGCTTTGGCAAAGAAGAACAAGGAAGAAGAGGAAGAAGAGGCTACAACAAAGACCTGCCCGTTCTGTAAGAGCGAAATTGCTATCGACGCAACAAAGTGCCCCCACTGTACGGCTGACCAGCCCGAGGAAGCAGAATAATTTTACTCAAAACGGGAGGGCTATGCCCTCCCTGAAATATTATATTTGGAGTGATGTGTTATGATTAAAAAGGAATACTCCTTCCCGTCCTGTACGGGAGAGGGTGAAATCTACGCCTGCGGCTATATCCCCGAGGGCGACTACGATTACGTTCTCGTAATCAATCACGGTATGGCTGAACATCAGGAGAGATATCTCGGCTTTATCGAATTTCTTAACGCTAACGGTATCGCCGTTTATATGCACGATATGTGTAACCACGGTAAGTCCAATAAGGATTTTAACGATACGGGCTACTTCGGCACGAACGACGGCTATAAGAAGCTCGTCGACGATTTTAAAACGAATATCGAGCTTGCTAAAAAGGCTGAGCCGGATAAAAAGCTCGTCGTTATGGGACATTCAATGGGCTCGTTTATCTGCCGCTGTCTTACCGCAAGCTACCCCGATTTAGGCTATATCGGCGCTATCTATATGGGTACGGGCGACGCTAACCCGATTGCGGGTATAGGCGAAAAGCTCGCGGGCGCGGTAGTTAAAATCAAGGGCGCGAAGCATAAGAGCAAGCTTCTCGACAAGGCGAGCTTCTCCTCCTACGGCAAGGGCTTCGAGGGAAGAACCGGCTTCGACTGGCTTACCCGCGACAACGCGATTGTTGATAAGTATATCGCGGATAAATACTGCGGCTTCCTTTTCTCCGCTCAGGGTATGAAGGACTTGGTTAAGCTGAATATCGAATGCAATACCGACGAGTGGTACACAAAGGTTCCGAAGGAGCTTCCGATACTTCTCACCTCCGGCGCGGTTGACCCCGTAGGTCCCGGCGAGAAGGGAATAAGAGCTATCGAAGCGAAGCTTAAGTCGACGGGACACACAAATGTCACCTGTAATATCTATCCCGACTGCCGTCACGAAATCCTTAATGAGCTCAATAAGGACGAGGTTATGGCTGATATCGAAAAGTGGATAAAAGCCCTTTAATAAAAAGCAGAGAGGCTGTCTCACGACGAGACAGCCTCTTTTTTTCGGGAAGCGGCGTTATTTCGTCTTTGCGCTCATAACTTTTGAGCGCCTGCCGTATACGCGGTGACCTTTAACGGTCTTGAACGCTCTTACCCTGATATAGTATTTTTTATGCCTTTTCAGCCTTTTGATTTCCGCCTTCGTGCCCTTGACGGTCTTTGTAACGGCGGTATTCTTCGTGAATTTTCCGTTCGTCGAATACTGAAGGATATACCCCTTCGCGCCGCCGACCTTTTTCCAGCTTACCGTGATTTTTCTTTTGCCCGCGGTAACGCGTTTTATTACGGCTCTTTTCGGCGCTCTGAAAACGTGAATATCGGTTTCGTATCCGCAGACCTTGCACGTCCTGCCGTATTCGCCCTCGGGCAAATCGCCCGGCTCCCCGGCAATCGGCTTGCGGTAGTAATCCTTAAAGCTGTGAGCGTGCTCCTTAACCTCAACCGAAAAATCAGCGCTTTTCGGGCAGTCCTCAGCCGTCAGCGTGTAAAAGTCAAGATAATAGGTTATATCCTTTTTCAGCGGGTAAGTGAAGAAATGGGGGTTAATATCGGCGTATTCCTTTCCGCTGAAATAGCAGTCGCCGTCGGGCTCGATACGGTTTTCGTTTTTCTCGGCAGCGGATTTGCTTTCGTATGCAAGCGAATAAAAACGATACACCTTATCGGGCAGAGCGTTTGTGATGTTAAACTGATAGACTCCGTCAGCCTCGGGCGTAAACGTAAACCACGCGCAAAGCGAGTCCGCGCTTTTTTCGTACGCGAACGTATAAACGCCCCCGCTATTCAGCGCGAGCGCGTTCGCGTTACCGATAAGGTCGTCTGCCGATGCCGAAAACGGAAAAGCGCAGACGGCTATTATTAAAGATGTTATTATTGCGATTATTCTTTTCATAATACTTACCTCTTTAATATTTTAGTACACTCGGGCGCAGGAATGCAACATATTTCTTGACATTTGACAAACGGGAATATATATTATATTCGTGGGAAGTTAAGAATTTATAAAACCCGCATAAGAGGAAAGCTATGACAATAACTAATATTATTAATCTGCTCGGCGGACTCGGACTGTTTTTGTTCGGTATGAATTATATGAGCAAGGGCTTAAGCCAGGTCGCCGGTAATAAAATGAAAGACCTGCTTGAAAAGCTTACGCGTAACCGCTTCAAGGGCTTTTTACTCGGCGTTCTTGTAACGGCGGTAATTCAGTCCTCGTCGGCTACTACCGTAATGATTATGGGCTTTTTAAATGCGGGAATTATGGATTTAGCCCAGGCGACGGGCGTTATTATCGGAGCTAATATCGGTACTACCGTTACCGCCGTGCTTATCGCTATCGACGTTTCCGCAATTGCGCCGCTGTGTATTATTATCGGCGCGGTAATGGTTCTTTTCTGTAAGAAGCAGAAGCAGAAATATATCGGCCAGATTATTCTCGGCTTCGGTATTTTATTCTTCGGACTTAAATATATGAGCGGCGATTCCGCTATGGGCGTGCTTAAGACGAGCAAGGCCTTCCAGAATTTAATGGCGAGCGCGAATAACCCCGTTCTCGGTATAGTAATAGGTATAGTTATCAGCGCGGTTTTACAGTCCTCAAGCGCCGCGGTCGGCGTTTTGCAGGTGCTTGCGCTGAACGGAATCGTTCCGCTGAATCTTGCCGTTTACCTGCTTATCGGTATCGAGATAGGTTCCTCAACGCCTCTCTTCCTTTCGTCAATAGGCGCAAAAACGAACGCAAAGCGCGCCGCGATGATTTACTTTATCTTTAATTCCTTCTCGCTGCTGTATACTCCGCTTGCTTCGTTCGAGCCGTTTATAAAGCTGATAGAGGGTATAAGCTCAAAGGGCTCCGTTCAGGTCGCGGCTGTTCATATACTGTTTAAGCTCGTTACGGCGCTCATTCTTCTTCCGTTCGTTAAATACATCGTTAAGCTTACGGAATTCATCGTTAAGCCTAAGGAGCACGAAAGCGCGCTTCGCTTTACCTATATTGATAAAAAGATTAATACAAACCCGACCATTACCGTAGTTCAGATTACTTCCGAGGTGCAGCGTATGGCAAAGCTTGTAAGAGCTAATCTTGTCAGCGCGTGCGAGGATTTACTCTCCGACAGTACGCAGCACAACGCTGAAATAAGAGAAAACGAGGAGCTTATCAACTGGCTTAACCATAATATCTCGGACTTTATGGTAACCGTATCGTCACACAATATGAGCGGCGATACCTCCGAATATATAGGAAAGCTTTTTCACGTAATTACCGACCTCGAGCGTATAGGCGACCACGCGCTCAATATTCTCGAAAAGCACGAGGCTCTGAACAGCGAGAATATGGGCTTTACCGACGAGGCTAAAAAGGACGTCGAGGCGATTTATCTTAAATCGCTTGAACTCTTTGACCGCTCAATCGGAGCGTTTATAGCCGAGGAGCTGAGCGACAGCGAGGCGACGGAGCTTCACTTCCTTGAAAATACAATAGACGACCTGACGCTTCAGGCTCAGGATAACCACGTTAAGCGCCTTCGCAAAAAGGAATGCCGTACCTATTCGGGCGTTGTATTTACAAAGCTCTTACAGGACCTTGAAAGAGTCGGCGACCATTCCTATAATATCGCGTGGGCGGCGCGTAAGAATAAAAAGCTTATAAGGCAGATATAGTATGAAGGACAGAAGAACGGTTTTTAATAAACTGAATACTCTTCTTTTCGGCAGGGATTTAAGAATTACTAAGGGTGAGCCGTATTGTGAGGCTTACCCTTTTGACTATTCCTCCTATTACCCCGAGGAAAAGTATATCTATCCTCAGAAGCCGCCTAAGAGCAACGTATACGATATCCGCTCGTTCGGCGCTTCGCCCGAAAGGGAGGATAACGCCGCGGCTATCGCTACGGCGATAGCGCTCGCAAACGAAACTAAGGGAACGGTTCTCGTAACGGGCGGCGACTTCGTTACGACCGAGGTGCGTCTTAAATCCGACGTAACCCTTTTTATCGAAAAAAATTCCTCTCTCTCGGCTGATAAGACGGGCGAGGGATACCCCGAAAAGGGCTTGCTTTTCGCCGACGGCTGTGAAAACATAACGCTCACGGGCGGAGGAAAAATAAAGGGAAACGGCGAGCTTTTCGGGCTTAAGCCGAAGGCTGACGCGAATATGCTTTCTCACCCCGACGTTATCGACGTAATAGCTATGCGCCGCGACGCGCGCGCCCAGCTCCGCTTTGCCCATAAAAGCAAGTACGGCGCGGCTGTGTATTTCAGAGACTGTAAAAACGTCAAAGCCGATAATTTTATAATAGAAAGCGCCGCTCACTGGTCCTTTAAGCTTGAAAACTGCGACGGCGTAGATATTAAGAATTTTGTTATAAACAATAACCGCCACGTCGCGAATACCGACGGCTTCGATATTGCGGGAACGAGTAATATCAGCATTGAGCACTGCTTCGTTTCCACCGCCGACGACGGTATATGTATTAAAAACGCCGTATGGCTCGGTAACCGCGGCGCTATGAAGAATATCACGGTGCGCGACTGCGAGGTTATCTCCTGCGCCAATTCGTTTAAAATCGGAACGGAAACGACCTTTGATATCGAAAACGTAAGCGTTGAGGACTGCACGTTTCTTATGACGGATATCTATCCCGGTACCGTAAGCGGAATCGCGATAGAGAGCGCCGACGGTTCGTGCGTAAGCAATATCAGAGTTAAAAATATTACGATGAACCGCGTTACCTGTCCAGTCTTTATAAGGTTGTGTAACCGTAACCGCGCCGCCGAGGTAGACGCGGAAAGCGCGAACGCCGTTGAATTCGGGAAAAAGCGCAGGAAAGCAAAAAGCGCCGAGCCCGAAGAATTTAATATGCGCGGCGAGGTTAAGGATATCGTAATAGAAGGTATTCAGGCCGACGGAGTTGAAATACCCGTAATCGTTGCGGGATTTATGCAAAACGGAGAGACGAAATACGTCGAAAACGTAACGCTTAAAAATATTTCTATGCGCTATGCGCCGTATAAGGCGGTGTATGACCGACGCGCGTATATTCCCGAGTACGCCGACGTCTATCCCGAAAGCTGGCGCTTCCGCAATCTCCCGTCGTACGCGCTCTGGGCAAGGCACGTAAGAGGACTGAAGCTCCTCGATTTTAACTGTACCGAGCCTAAAAGCTGCTGGCGCGCGGATATAATAACTGAAGACGTTGTGTAGGGGAGAGCCATGCTCTCCCTTTTTTCTGAAAAGCGTTGCATTCTAAGCCCCTTCGGGTACTTATATATGAAAGCAGGAAAAAGGAGTGATATTATGAAAAAAGCTTTAAGTATTTTTCTTTCGGCTGTTATTATGCTTTCTGCAGCCGTTTCGGGCGGCTTGAACGCTTTTGCGAAAGCTACCTACACGTCGTTTGAAACCGTTGATGAGCCTTATTACGAGTATGGCGAATACCCGGAATTTGAAACCGAGAGCGTCGACGCGTTCAACGTAAAAATAACCCGTTGCTTTTCGGAAAACGAGGAGGTTTTAATTCCGTCGGAAATTGACGGAAGGCACGTGGTCGAGGTCGGCGGCTTCTGGTCTTGTAACGCCAAACGCGTTATCCTCCCCGAAAGCGTTAAGACTATAAGCAACGGCGCTTTTTCAGGCTGTACGAAGCTTGAAAGCATCAATCTTGAAAGCGTTGAAAAAATAGGTAAATCGGCGTTTCATGCGGCTTTCTCGCTTAAGGAAGCGAACCTTAAGAGCGTTAAGATTATTGAGGAACGGGCGTTTGAGTATTGTAAAACGCTTACAGGCGTTACTCTCGGCGACGGAGTGAAAAGAATAGGCGAGGGCGCGTTTACGAAAAGCGGCGTTTACACCAAAGCGTATAAGTCAAATAAAAAGGCGCTTTATCTGAACGGCTGTCTTATCAGGGCGTTCGTAAGTAAAATAAGCGGAAAATATACCGTAAAAGCGGGCACGAGGCTTATTGCGGACAACGCCTTCGAAAAAACGGGCTCAAAAAAGGAAAAGGCGCCGATAACGTCTGTATACGTTCCCGACAGCGTTAAGAATATCGGAAGCGAAGCCTTCTTAAAGGATTCGATTAATAAAATACGCCTTCCGAAAAAGCTCACAGGACTCGGCGAAAACGCTTTTTCGAAAAGGTATTTAAAGAAACGGGCAAAGCTTGAAAACGGCTGTTATTATCTCGGGAAATATCTCGTTTCGTCAAAGAGGTACGACCTTTCCGTTAAGATTAAAAAGGGAACGGTGCTTATAGCCGACGGAGCGCTTTATGCAGTGCTGAACAAAAAGCTTACTATCCCCTCGGGCGTTAAATATATAGGCGAGGCGGCAATCAGCGGCTGTCAGCGTCTTACAAAGGTAAGCATTCCCGCAAGCGTCGTTTCGATAGGCGACAATAATTTCGTTAACTATACGGGCTATCTTGCGACGAGCTGTAAAAGGCTTAAGACGGTTTCCGTTAATAAGGATAACGATTTTTACGCGTCCGTTAACGGCGTGCTTTACAGCAAGGATAAAACCGAGCTTATCGCTTACCCGAACGATAAGGCGGGCGAGAGCTTTACCGTACCGTCGGGCGTTAAGATAATAAGACACCACGCCTTCGCTTTTGCCAATAACCTGAAGGAGCTGAAGCTGAACGCAGGGCTTGAAACCGTCGGGGCTTATGCCTGCGGTAACTGTAAGCTGAAAAGTATAACGATACCGGAAAGCGTAAGCTACGTCGGACGCTGCGCCTTCGGTTACGATTTTTTCCAGGATGAAAACACGAATGGATATTTTCTTATCGACGGCTTTAAGGTTTACGGAAAAAAGGGAAGCGCAGCCGAAACGTACTGCGGCGACAGGGTTAAAGCGCTGATGCTTGACGACACCTGGGATTACCTTATGTATCCGATAGCCTT
>JAILGO010000184.1 GCA_024696725.1 Eubacterium sp.
GGATTAATCATAAAGATTAATCGCTTAATAAACCTATTTTAACAGAATTTGTCTGATATATCAAGCAGATTTTATAAGGTTTATACAACTAATATATATTTATACATAATCTAAGGGTGGGTACGTATACCCACCCTTAAATCCATAATTAATAACCGAAGTCGCCGAAGTCATCAAAGTCGTCAAAAAAATCGAATGGGTCGATAGGCACCGGAGGCGTTTCATCCCCGACGTCATTCTCGTCATTGTCGTCCTCGTCCTCTTCGTCCTCCTGCTCCTCAGAGCCGAAGTTATTGAAGTTATCAAAGGCGTCGTCATTCTCGTCGCCGCTGCCCTGATTACCGTGTTCCTGACTGTACGAGCCGTTATTATAATGCTTATACATATTGGCGGCGTCCCTTGTAATCATTACGCCGAAAACCTGTGAAACAATAAAATTCACAACATAGAAGCATATAGCTAAAACCATAAACAGCTTTCTCATATTAAAATGCTTTTGTGCGTCGGCAACCTTATAATCGAGAAGCGCCGGGCTTTGACAGTTATAGCAAAGCTTCGTATTCGGCGGAAGCGTCGCTCCGCAGTTCATACACATTTTAGGCGTATTTTTTTCAATGGATTTTCTTGTAATCGCATAGATTATCGCAACGATTAACGGGAAAAAGAAGCCTAATATCATCCAGAGAGTCCTGTTTTTTACCGCTATACCCTTAGCATCCTCGCCGATTGCAAGCATAGTAAAGATTCTTACGCCTATACTTAAAACAATCAGAAGAAAAACGATACCGACATATCGCTTCGGGTCAATACCCGTTAAGTTATAGAAATTAAAGCTCATAATTTACTCCGATTAATATTTATTGTGTACCTCCTCGGCAAAGCAGAGGAAGTCCTTTATTTCAATTTTTGTTCCGTCGTCAAGTATTGCCGTACCCGTCATTCTGCCGAAAACCTGATGCTGATCCGTTATAATCGCCTTAAGGTCGATTTTTGCGGCGCGGTCAATAATCGGAACAAAGTCCATTTCAAACCTGCCGTCGCTTGAGGTGAAGGTCCACGGGTCAGTATAATTCGGGCTGATATTAAACTTGACGTCGTCAAATTTATGAGTTTTGCCGTTATAGAAAATTGTATTTTCGCTCGCAGCGCTCGTATTACCGAAGCCGTAGCCGATATTAAAGCCGAAGGGCACGCCGTCAACCTGACCTGAACCGCTTCCCCAGTACCAGTAGTTATCGTAAGTCCAGACTCCGCGTCCCCAGTCAAGTCCGCCGAAGTCTGTTTCGGGATTAAGCTCGTAGAGCTTTCCGTCGAATTCTACCTTACCCGACGCGCGCATGGGGTTAATCTTCTGGTTGTAATAGAATGCGTGCTCGTCTTCGTCCCACGGAGTAGCTATTACCATGCTCTCCTCGGGCTCGTCGTAAAGGAGAACGTTAGCGCGTATACCCTTTCCACCGTCAAACGAAGGATAATCCAGGCGGAGAAGTCTTCCCTTTTCGGTATGAAGGAACTCGATTGCGATTTTCTTATTTCTGAACTTAACGTCGCCTTCGGACGTATTCGACGGCATATTGAATTTGCCCATCGGGAATGGGATAATAATAGACGCGGTATGGTCCTTAGCGTTTTCAAGGTCGATAAAGCTTACGCTGTTCATACCGAGATAGCCGAGGTCGGACACGGTCATACAAAACGCGAACTTATGCTCGTTTGACATAATGTAATAATAGTCCCATTCCTTAATACGCGTCTTGCGTTTTTTAATGTCGTTTCGGTCATAAATCTGAACCATTTTTCTGCTCCAGCCCGGTTCAACAAGCTTTCCGTTTTCAAGGAGCTTATGTACTGTTGTTACTTCATGTGAGCGCATAGTATTCATCCTTTCAGTTAATAATATTCAGTCCCTGTGCCGTTTTCATAGCGCTGCAGGGTTTATTCCTTCATAAGACGCAGAGCAAGCTCTGCCGAGGTTTTAAGCTCGTCAACCGTCGTATACTCGTTACAGGCGTGACAGTTATTCATACCCGTCGCTACAACTATTCCGTCAACGCCGTGCTGAGCGTAGACGTTAGCGTCAGAACCGCCGAAGGTCGGATAGGTTTCGCCCGAGAGTCCCATATCGGCGCAGACCTTTTTAAAACGCTTTACGCATTCCGTCGAATCGGGAGTTGAAAACGCGTGAATTTCGGTCGAGTGTTCTTCCTCTATACTTGCGCCGAGCTCCTCAGCGCAGGCTTTACATATAGAGAGAACCTCGCTGATTTTTTCTTCAATTATATCGGGATTGAAGCTTCTTATTTCGCCGGTGATTTCGGCGAAATCGGGGACGATATTCGTCGCCTTTCCGCCCTTTATGATTCCAACGTTTGCGGTAACGCCGTCCTCAATATTTCCGCAGGGAATAAGGCTTACAGCCTTCGCGGCGGCTTTAATCGCGTGGATTCCCTTTTCAGCCTCAAAGCCCGCGTGGGCGGACTTTCCGTGAAACTTCACGGTGTAAGTCAGTATAGAGGGCGCTGACGAAGCAGCCGAGCCGGGAGCTCCGTCCATATCAAATACGTACGCAATTTTTGATTTAAGCTTATTATAATCAAAGGATACGGCTCCGCCTCCGTGAGTTTCCTCACATACCGTGAAAAGAATTTCAATCGGACGGTGAGGAATATTATTATCTTTAATCTGCGTAAGTCCTTCAAGAATCGAAACAACTCCCGCGAGGTCATCCGAGCCGAGAACGGTCGTTCCGTCGGACGTAATAGTTCCGTCGTCGTGAATTATCGCGGTCTTTCCGTGAGATGGCTCGACGGTATCCATGTGAGAGGAAAACATCACGGGTTTCCCTTCCGCCGTACCGTCTATATAAGCGTAAATATTCCCCGTAGTTCCGCCTATCATTTCGCCGGCGTTATCCTCAACGGCTTCGATACCGATTGATTTAAGATATTCTTTAATGCGGTCGCAGACAAGCCTTTCGTCAAAAGAAGGACTGTCAAGCGAGACAAGCGCTTTGAAATTTTCAATTACTCTGTTGATATTAACCATGGTTATCTCCTTGGACTTATTTAATTTAATAATAGCACTATGGTATGATATTTTCAAGCGCAAAAAATAAAAAGGACGCCGAAGCGTCCTTAATACCGTTTTATTCTACCTTGGGAAGCTTTGCTCTGTATTCCGCAAGCTCCTCGTCGGTCGGAATATAATCGTCCATCTCGCCGTCATGGAACTTCTCATAAGCTACAAGGTCGAAGTAGCCCGTACCGGTAAGACCGAATACGATAGTCTTTTCTTCGCCCGTTTCCTTACACTTGAGAGCCTCGTCAATAGCAACGCGGATAGCGTGCGAGCTTTCGGGAGCGGGAAGGATACCCTCTACCCTTGCGAACTGCTCCGCAGCCTCGAATACCTTTGTCTGCTCAACGGAAACAGCCTTCATAAGACCGTCGTCGTAAAGCTGGGAAAGAACAGGGCTCATACCATGATATCTTAAGCCGCCCGCGTGGTTAGCCGACGGAATGAAGTCAGAGCCGAGAGTATACATCTTAGCAAGCGGACATACCATACCCGTATCAGCAAAGTCGTAAGCATAAACGCCTCTTGTAAAGCTCGGGCATGATGCGGGCTCAACGGCGATAATCTCATAATCAGCCTCGCCGCGAAGCTTCTCACCCATAAACGGAGAAATAAGTCCGCCGAGGTTTGAGCCGCCGCCTGCGCAGCCTATAATAACATCGGGCTTGATATTATACTTATCAAGCGCTGCCTTGGTTTCAAGCCCGATTACGGACTGATGAAGCAGTACCTGATTAAGAACCGAGCCGAGAACGTATCTGTAACCGGGATTCTTAACCGCAACCTCAACCGCCTCGGAAATAGCGCAGCCGAGAGAACCTGTTGTACCGGGATGCTCTGCGTTAATCTTCTTACCGATTTCGGTATCCATTGAGGGAGAAGGAGTAACGGAAGCGCCGTAAACTCTCATAACCTCGCGGCGGAAGGGCTTCTGCTCATAAGAAACCTTTACCATATATACCTTACAGTCAAGGTCAAAGTAAGAGCAAGCCATTGAAAGAGCCGTACCCCACTGACCTGCGCCGGTTTCGGTTGTAACGCCCTTTAATCCCTGCTTCTTTGCGTAATATGCCTGAGCAATAGCAGAATTGAGCTTATGCGAGCCAGATGTGTTGTTACCTTCAAATTTGTAGTAAATCTTTGCCGGAGTCTGAAGCTTTTCTTCAAGACAGTAAGCTCTTACGAGCGGAGACGGACGGTACATCTTATAGAAATCACGGATTTCCTGAGGGATTTCAATATAAGCGTTTTCGTTGTCAAGCTCCTGAGCTACAAGCTCTTCGCAGAATACTCCGCCGAGCTCTTCGGCTGTCATCGGCTGAAGTGTGCCGGGGTTGAGAAGCGGTGCAGGCTTGTTCTTCATATCCGCACGTACGTTGTACCAAGCCTTCGGCATCTCGTCTTCTTCTAAATAGATTTTGTAAGGGATTTTGTTTTCACTCATTTTTTCGTCCTCCTTTAAAGTATTTTTGATGAGCTTTTCCCTTGGGACAAAATAAAAATCCTGTCCCAACCAAATGCCGGGACAGGAATAATAATCTTCCTGCGGTGCCACCCTGCTTAGTGCATAAGCACTCACTCAACGCGTACTGTCATACGCCGACCTTGTTTACGGAGTGTCTTCTCCGTCTCGCGTACTCGGTTACCCTTTCAGCTCGCCCTCAAAAGTCCATTCAGCTTAGTGCTCTTCGCCGCCATCCCACCATCGGCAGCTCTCTTTGCAAGCGCTTAAAAAGCTTACTCACTCTTTTTCAACGGTTTAGTGAATTGTAGCACAAAGTAATCGCTCTGTCAAGAAAAAACGCAAAATTATTTTTTCAACCTTATAACACTCCACGAAAACGGCTCGATATGTATATTAAGTGCCGCGCCGTCACGCTTCGGCAGCGGATTATTATGAGGCTTTACGGGTGAAGCGTCAAAGCCGTTGACCTCGTTTTTACCGTAGCCGTCCATCGAGATATATTCAACGGGCTCGTAACCTTCGAAGTCGAGAAGGTTGACGTCGAGCTCCGCAGCGTCGTCAGAGGATTTATTTACGGCGAATATAACGAGCTCGCCGTTTTCCTCGTCAAGAGTCGCTATGCTTTCAATATACGGTACGTCCGTGAACTCCTTGCAGTCATATTTCGGGCAGTCGATAATCGGCTTTATTGCGTATCCTCTGCCGTAATTCGAAAGATGCTCAAACGGATAGAAAATCGTCTGTTTAAACGCGCCTCCGGCGTTTTCGGTAAATATAGGAGCAATAACGTTTACAAGCTGTGCGAGACAGGCAACCTTTATTCTGTCGGCGTGTCTTAAAAGCGTTATAAGCATTGAGCCGATAAGAAGCGCGTCCTCAAAATTATAAATATCCTCAAGTCTCGGCGGCGCCTGGCTCCAGCGCTCATAGGGTACGTTATCGCTATGGTACCAGACGTTCCACTCGTCGAAGGAAAGATTAATAGTTTTCTTCGTTCTTTTTTTAGCCTTTATATAGTCGCAGACGCAGATTACGGAATATATGAACTCCTCGAGTTCAAGCGTTTTAGCGAGAAACGAGGGGGTATCACCGCTTCTGTTTTCATAATACTGATGAAGCGAAACGTAATCAATATTATCGTAGGCTAATTCAAGTGACTGCGCCTCCCACTCGCCGAAGGTAGGCGAATTACGGCTCGAGGAGCCGCAGAGCACGGTTTCAATACTGCCGTCGGTCCACTTCATAAGCTTTGAAGTCTCGTTAGCGAGGCGTCCGTATTCAACGGCGGTCTTAGCGCCCATCTGCCATCGGCCATCCATCTCGTTTCCGAGGCACCAGAGCTTCACTCCCCACGGGTTTTCATATCCGTGAGAGCGGCGTAAATCCGACCAGTAAGAGCCGCCCGGATGATTCATATATTCGACGAGATTTCGCGCCTCTTCAGCGCCTCTCGTTCCGAGATTAACCGCCATCATTGCATCCGTTCCCGCTTTTCTGCACCATTTCATAAACTCGTTAGTGCCGAAGGTATTTGGCTCGGTTGTTCCCCACGCCAAATCAAGTTTTTTCGGCCTTTTTTCAACGGGACCGACGCCGTCCTCCCAGTTATATCCGGAAACGAAGTTACCGCCGGGATAGCGCACTATGGGTACGTTGAGCTCGTTAACGAGCTTAATAACGTCCGTTCTGAAACCGTCGGAATCTGCCGTCGGATGAGTCGGCTCGAAAATACCGCCGTAAACTGCCCTTCCGAGATGCTCAATGAAGGAGCCGTATATTCTTCTGTCTATATCTCCCGTTTTAAGCTCACGGGCTACCGTCATTTTAACTTTCATCTTATAGCCTCTCTATAAAAAGAGCGCGAAAGTCCGCGCTCTGAAAATCATTATTCTACTGTTACAACCTTGGCAAGGTTACGCGGCTTGTCAACGTCGAGTCCCTTATCCGACGATACATAATAAGCAAGAAGCTGCATCGCCGCCACCGCAGGTATAGCCATAAAATCATCTTTAAGCACGGGGAGTGCAAAGGAGCATTCCACGTCCTTCGTTATGAGAGAATCCTTTATAAAGGTAATTACCTTAGCGCCGCGCGACTGTACCTCGCGGATATTCGATACCTGCTTACTCATAAGCTTTTCCTGAGTGAGCATAGCAATAACGGGAGTAGCGTCGGTAATAAGCGCAATAGTTCCGTGTTTAAGCTCGCCCGAAGCAAAAGCCTCGGAATGAATATAAGAGATTTCCTTAAGCTTTAATGAAGCCTCAAGAAGCGACGGATAATCAAGTCCTCTGCCTATCATAAAGGTATGCTCAGCCGTGAGGATTGAATTTGAAAGGTGGTGGATTTCATCGCGTCTGTCAAGAACGGACTGAACGGCAGCAGGTATCTTTTTAAGCTCCGTTACAAACTCTTCGGTCTCTTCCCTGCTGAGTTTTCCGCGGAGATACGCCATTTTAGCGCAGATAAGATAGAATACGGCTACCTGAGTAGTATAAGCCTTCGTCGACGCTACCGCGATTTCGGGTCCTGCGTTTGTATAAATAACGTTTTCGCTTTCTCTCGCGATGGTTGAGCCTTTTACGTTAACTATCGAAAGCGAGCGCGCGCCCTTACGTCTTGCATATTTAAGCGCCTCAAGGGTATCAATGGTTTCACCGCTCTGGGAAACGCAGATAACAAGCGTTCTTTCATTAATAATCGGGTCGTTATACATATACTCGCTCGCCATATTAACGGTTACGGGAACGCCGCAGTATTTTTCAATTATATGCTTACCGATAAGTCCCGCGTGCATAGCGGTTCCGCAGGCGATTACGGTAATATTATCGCACTCCGTAAAAATGCTGTCGTCAACGCTTTCGGCGGTAAAATCGGGAAGTCCGTCGGTAATTCTTCCGTCAATGGTTTTTGAGATAACCTCGGGCTGCTCCATAATCTCTTTTTCCATATAGAAAGGATATTCTTTCTTTCCGCTGTTCTTTATATCCCAGTCGAGGGTAAGCATTTTCGGTTCAATTACGTTGCCCTTAAAATCGGTAACCTCAATACTGTCCTTAGTAATATGAGCTATTGAAAATTCGGGAAGGACGAAGTAATCCTCGCTGTATTCGCCGATTGCCATAATGTCGGACGCAATATAACAGCCGTCCTCGTTTTTACAGCAGATAATGGGAGAAACGTTGCGCACCGCAAAAAGCTCGTTCGGTATATCGTCAAACATAACGCCGAGTCCGAAGGTTCCCGAAAGCTCCTTTACCGCGCTGATAATAGCCTTCTTGGGGTCGCCCGTATAATAATTGTCGATAAGCGCCGCTACAACCTCGCTGTCGGTCTGAGAAAGAAGCTTGCTTCCGATACCGAGCTGATTCTTAATAGCGGCATAATTCTCTATAATACCGTTATGAACGAGAGTTACTCTTCCGAACTTATGAGGGTGAGAGTTAGCGTCGCAAACGCCGCCGTGGGTTGCCCAACGGGTATGACCTATACCCGACGTTCCCTTTACGTCGCCCGTTTTTTCCATAAGCTTTTCAACCCTGCCCTCACATTTTGTAACGAGCACCTGGCTGAAATCGGGATGATAAACCGCAATACCTGCGCTGTCATAACCTCTGTATTCAAGAGTTTTAAGTCCTTTTAAAAGAATTCCTCTTGCCTCGCTGTAACCGGTATAGCCGATAATTCCACACATAAATAACACTCCTGTTCGAAATATTATACTTTGAAAGCACACACATTATTACATTAATTATCGCAGATATAGTGTTTTTTGTCAATAAATATTTTAATTTTCAATATATATTGAATTTTTGTTAACGATTTGATATAATGAAAAAGCTAATCTTCAGAAAAGGAAAACCGATATGGATATTGCAAAGCAGCTTGAAATTGAATTTAAGCTTAAGCCGTGGCAGGTAAAAAGCACGCTTGAGCTTATCGACGACGGAAACACTATTCCCTTTATCGCAAGATACCGTAAGGAAGCCACGGGCTCGCTTGACGACCAGCTTTTAAGAGAGCTTAACGACAGACTTGCTTATCTTCGCAATCTCGGGGAGCAAAAGGAAAAGGTTATCAATTCCATTACCGAGCAGGAGCTTATGACTGACGAGATAATGGAAGCTATCGAAGCCGCAAAGACGATGACTGAGCTCGAGGATATCTACCGTCCGTTCAGACCAAAGAGAAAGACAAGAGCCTCTGTCGCAAAAGCGAAGGGCTTACAGGGTCTTGCGGACGCAATATACGCCCAGGAAAAGGGTGCGCCGGCTCCCGCTATTCTCGCCGCGGAATACCTGAACGAAGAGGTGGAAACTGTTGAGGACGCTCTTCAGGGGGCAAGAGATATTATCGCCGAAGCGGTATCCGACGACCCGAAGGGACGGAAGCTTATAAGGCACTCCGTAAGAAGCTCGGGTATAATCACCGTAAAGGGCGCGCAGGAAGAGCTCGGAGTATATGAAATGTATAAAGAGTACAGCGAGCCCGTCGGCAAGATTGCAAGACACAGAGTTCTTGCAATCAACCGGGGAGAAAAGGAGGGCTTTCTCAAGGTCTCTGTTGAGTACGACAAGGTTACCGCCTTAAGCATACTCTCTTCTCTTCACTGTAAAAACAACACCTCGTCAACCGACGAGGTGCTTGAAGCGATAGACGACGCGTTCACTCGGCTTATTTTCCCCTCCGTTGAGCGCGAAATCAGAAACGAGCTCACGGACGTAGCCTGCGAGGCCTCTATCAAGGTTTTCGGTGAAAACACAAGACAGCTTCTTATGCAGCCTCCCGTCAAGGGCAGAGTTACAATCGGACTTGACCCGGGTTACAGAACGGGATGTAAGGTTGCGGTCGTTGACGCGACGGGTAAGGTTCTTGACACGGGAGTGATTTATCCCGCGCCGCCGCACAGCAGAATTGACGAAGCGAAGGCTAAAATCAAGGCGCTTGTTAAAAAACATAACGTCAAAATGTTCGCAATAGGAAACGGGACCGCTTCTCACGAAACGGAGGTATTCGCGGCTGAGGTCATAAAGGAGCTCGACTGCGGTATCAGCTATATGGTAGTCAGCGAGGCAGGCGCTTCCGTTTACAGCGCTTCGAAGCTTGCCGCCGAAGAATTCCCCGACTACGACGTAAGCCTTCGTTCCGCAGTTTCGATAGCGAGAAGATTACAGGACCCGCTCGCAGAGCTTGTAAAAATTGACCCGAAGGCAATCGGAGTCGGTCAGTACCAGCACGATATGCCTCAGAAAGAGCTTACGGGAGCTCTTGACGGCGTAGTTGAGGACTGCGTAAACTCGGTAGGAGTCGACCTCAACACAGCTTCCCCGCAGCTTCTCGGCAGAGTTTCGGGCATTAACGCTTCTATTGCGAAGAACATAGTTACTTACAGAGAGGAAAGCGGTATTTTCACCTCTCGCGAACAGCTTAAAAAGGTTTCAAAGCTCGGTCCCAAGGCGTTCGAGCAATGCGCGGGCTTTCTTCGTGTAGCCGAGAGCAAAAACGTTCTCGACAACACCGCAGTTCACCCCGAAAGCTATGCCGCCGCAAAGCAGCTTCTCAAGCTTTGCGATGTCAGCGACGGAGATATCAGAGACGGTAATATCGGCGCTCTCAAAGCAAAGGTTGAAACCGTCGGCACGTCGGCGCTCGCGGTAGAGCTCGGTATCGGCGAGCCTACGCTAAAAGACATTGTATCCGAGCTATCAAAGCCCGGGCGCGACCCGAGAGACGAGCTTCCCCAGCCAATGCTCAGAACGGACGTTATGGGAATCGAGGACCTCAAGGCAGGTATGGAGCTTAAGGGTACGGTAAGAAACGTAATAGACTTCGGCGCGTTCGTTGATATCGGCGTCCATCAGGACGGACTCGTACACATAAGTCAGATTACGAACAGATTTATCAGGCATCCGTCGGAGATTCTTAAGGTCGGCGATATAGTAACCGTATGGGTAATCGAGGCTGACACAAAGCGAAACCGAATTTCGCTTACGATGAAAAAGCCAAAATAAAAAATAAACGGCTGTCGGGCGACAGCCGTTTTAATTATTTCTTTTTCTTCTTTTTCTTTTTCGAAGCCTTTACTTCCTCTTCCGTTTTTCCGGTAACTCTGTGAATTTCCGCCTCTCTAAGCGCGTTCTCGCGGAGCTCGCGTCTGTCGTCGGCTCTTCTCCAGATAAAGTAGATTATCAATACCGCTGCGACGATATCGAGAAGAACAAGCACAACGAGCACGTTGTTCACAACGGTCTTAATCTTTGAAAGCTTATCGAGGATTTTCATCACCGACATAACCTTAAGCTGAGCGCCTGTGATATTGAATTCCTGAATTCTCCCGTCGTTTTCTATCTTATTTCCGTCCCAGTCATAGACGTTAACAATATTAAGATAGTCCAGAAGCTTTTCCACCTTTGTCGAATCAAAATCAACGTTAACCTCAAGGCGCACGGTAAACTTTGTTCCGCTTCCCGATTCAAGCTCAACGGGACGGGACATTAACTTATCCATTAAAACAAGCGTTCTTTTATC
>JAILGO010000009.1 GCA_024696725.1 Eubacterium sp.
TATATTATTACTTTTTATTAAAGTCAACTATATAATATAAATATTAACTTGTGATTAATAAAAAGGAGAGCGTCGCTCTCCTTTTTAATTTAATGAATTCTTGTCATAAAAAATATAAATATGAAGCCTGCTATTGCGAATACTGCGCCGATAGCAAGAGCTGCGCCGAGCGCTCCGCCGATATACGCCCTGCGCTCGCTGCCCGAAAGCTGATATTCATTATCCGAATCGGATTCATCTTCCGCGCTTTTTTCTTCCTTCTCTTTTGAAAAAGACTTAAATCTCGGAATCAGAAGCGGTGAGCCTTCGATATCGCTCATGTCAGCTATTACTCTGCCGTCGTCGTCATCGTATTCTTTTTTACGCTTTGCCATATTATTCAGCCGCCTTAACGTCATCGAAAAGATGACAAACTACATAATGACCGGGTTCAATTTCCTTCTGCTCGGGAGCAACCTCCTTACAGATATCCATACAGTTAGCACAGCGAGTATGGAACTTACAGCCCTTAGGCGGATTTGCTGGAGAAGGAATAGAGCCCTCAAGAACGATTCTGTTCATCTTAACCGTCGGGTCGGGTATCGGAATAGCCGAGAACAGCGCCTTAGTATAAGGATGAAGAGGATTCTTGAATATATCCTCTGTCTCGCCGTACTCTACAAGATTGCCAAGATACATAACGCCTACGGTATCAGATATATGCTCAACGACCGAGAGGTCGTGCGAAATAAAGAGATAAGTAAGGCTGAACTTTTCCTGAAGGTCGCGGAGAAGATTAATTATCTGAGCCTGAATAGAAACGTCAAGCGCAGAAACAGGCTCGTCACAAACTACGAATTCAGGGTTAAGAGCAAGCGCTCTCGCTATACATATACGCTGACGCTGACCACCTGAAAATTCGTGGGGATATCTGTCTTTATGGAAGGGCTGAAGTCCGCAGTTATCCATAATCTTATCGAGGTAATCATTATATTCAGCCTTTGATACGATATTATGCTCTCTTACAGCCTCACCGATAATTTCACCTACGGGCATACGCGGAGAAAGCGACGAGAACGGGTCCTGGAAAATAATCTGCATCTTCGTTCTCATATCGTGCATTTCCTTATTGGAAAGGTCATAAACCTCTTTTCCGTTAAAGAGCACCTGACCGCCTGTCTTATCGCCCGAAAGACGAAGGATGGTTCGACCGGTCGTCGTTTTACCGCAACCCGACTCACCGACAAGTCCCATTGTAGTACCGCGCTTAAGGTTAAAGGTAACGCCGTCAACAGCTTTAACGTAGCCGACTGTTTTAGCTATCATACCGTCCTTAATCGGAAAATACTTTTTAAGCGCATTAACCTGAAGAATATACTGAGGGTCGTATTCAATAGGAGTAAAGCTGTTATCTATTATAAGATTATCTTTTTTACTCATTATCGCTTACCTCCTTATTTTCTTCATAATAACGGTAACAGCTTACCTTATGAGTCGGTGAAAGACTGATTTCACAAGGATATTCGCCGTTACAGCAATCAAGCTGCATTTCGCATCTGTCCTTAAAATAGCAGTAATTAGGCATATTTATAGGATTCGGCACCTTACCGGGAATTGAATAGAGCTTGTCGACGCTCTTGCCGACTACCGGCTTGGAAGCCATAAGACCTATAGTATAGGGATGTGAGGGATGAGCAAAAATTTCCTCAGCAGTTCCCTTTTCAACAATTCTTCCCGAATACATAACTACTACATAGTCAGCCATTTCGGCAATTACTCCGAGGTCGTGAGTAATAATCATAATCGAGGAGTTAATTTTATCCTTAAGATTGCTAAGAAGGTCGAGAATCTGCGCCTGAATGGTAACGTCAAGAGCAGTTGTCGGCTCGTCGGCAATTATAAGCTTAGGATTGCAGGCAAGAGCCATAGCTATCATAACACGCTGACGCATACCGCCGGAAAGCTCGTGAGGATACATCTTATAAACGCCCTCAGAGTTAGCGATACCAACCATTTCAAGAAGCTCAATCGTTCTCGCCTTAATATCCTCTTTCGTCTTACCCTTACCGTCGTGAAGCTCTATTACCTCATCAACCTGAGCGCCGATACGGAATACGGGATTAAGACTTGTCATAGGCTCCTGGAAAATCATAGACATAAAGTTTCCGCGAAGCTTCTGCATCGTTTCGGTAGGCGTTTTTGTAATATCGTACGCCTTATCGCCGAGATTAAGACGGATGCTTCCGCTTACAATCTGACCTGTAGGACGCTGAAGAAGCTGCATAATCGACAGCGAGGTTACGGATTTACCGCAGCCCGATTCGCCTACGACGCCGACAGTTTTACCCTGAGGAACGTCAAAGCTTACACCGTCAACAGCCTTAGCCGTACCGATATCGGTAAAGAAATAAGTATGTAAATCGTCAATTTCAAGAGCGTTAGCTTCGTTCTTCATAGTGGTTAAAAACTCACTTTCGGGAACGTTCTTACGCTTATGCTGTTTTTCGTACTCTTTGGTTATCTTTCTGTTTTCCTTTGAGATTCTGCGCGAATCACGGGCGGAAAGATAGCCTTCTGCTTTTTGTTTTGCCATTTTCCGCACCTCCTTAACGCTTCATCTTCGGGTCAAACGCGTCTCTTAAACCGTCACCTACAATATTAAACGCAAGAACGGTTGCAAGAAGAAGCACGCCTGCCGGAATCCAGATAAACCAATAGTTAGTCAAAACAAACGTATCGTTTACGTCATTGATAATATTACCCCAGGAAGCGAACGGGAAACGTACGCCGAGTCCGAGGAATGAAAGAGTTGCCTCCATAATAATTGTATTACCGAGTCCCATTGTCATAATAACAATAAGCTGAGGGATAACGTTGGGAATTAAATGCTTGAATATTCTTCTCGGAACGGAAATACCGCAGGCTTCGGTAGCAGTCATGAATTCCTGCTCACGAAGCGACAGTATCTGACCTCGTACCATACGGGCTATGCCCGGCCAGCCGAGGAAACCGAGAATAAGCATCAGATAAAGCATACGTATCTTGCTGTCGAGATTAGCAGCGTCCATCGCGGCGCCGAGAATAATAACAAGAGGCATCATGGGAATACAGTAGAAAATATCTACAATTCTCATAATAAGGTTATCAATCCAGCCTCCGAAATATCCCGAAATACCGCCGAGAATTACGCCGAGAACTGTCTCAATAATTACAACGATAAAACCGATAATAAGCGATACACGTCCGCCGTACATAAGTCGGGTAAGCATATCCATACCGTTTCTGTCGGTACCGAGCCAATGCTTCTTAGACGGAGAAGAATAGGTATCAAATACCGTAGTAGCTATTTCCTGCTTTACGTTTGTAGTATTCTTAGAAGCGTCGAAAGAAAGAATGTATTCAGCTTCAATGCCCTTATCGTCAGTATATTTAAACGATTTTTCGCCTGCTTCAATAGCTGATAAAAGTTTCGTCTTAAAATCGCGAGTAAAGAAGACATCGTTCATAATCGCCTTAACGATGTATTTACTAACGTAGGCATATTCTTTACCATTGTTATCAAAAATGATACCGTCAGCGTCGATTGTATAAGCCTTACTGTCAGCACTGAACTTTTTACTTTTATTTGAAAACGCTTCAAGCGCCTCATAAGTAAAGTCAAATGAAAACTTATCATTTGAAACTGACGAAGTAACAAGCTCTTTGCTTGCAATACCGATTAGTTTACCTTTAGAATAAACCGAAAAATAATCGTCTGAAATCTTATTTACTTCATATTTCACCGCGTCATAAGTAAAATCCTTTTCACCTCTCATAAAGTGAAGAAGAGACTGAGCCTGTACAGGACCTGTAAAAGACTCTGTATCGGCTGCATAATAACGGAATTCATCATTATATAGAACGCCTGCGTAATCCTTCGCCTGTCCCTCGGTTCTGTAGAACTTCTGGTCCTGCTTATAAGGAGATACAAGTCCGCCCACAAATGAGAAAACGAACATAAGAAGAAGTATGACAAGACCTGTTACGGCGAGTCTGTTTCTGAAGAAACGCTTAGCAACAAGCTGTCCGGGAGATAATACCTTAACACGTCTGTCGTCGTTAAGTGAATACTGTTCATTTTTGGGTTCGCTCTGAACCTTTGTGTTTTCGTCCATTATTATCCCCCTCTCTTAAGAAATTCTTACTCTCGGGTCAACAACGGCGTAAAGAATATCCGAAATCAGATTACCGAGAAGTGTTAAAACTGCCATAAATACAAGATAGAACATTGAGAAAGGAATGTCACCCGATACCATAGATTCGTAGGAAGTAAAGCCTATACCTGGAAGAGAATAAAGCGTTTCCGTAATAAGCGCGCCTGCGAATAAGCCGGGAAGCGAGCCACCGATAATTGTAACGATGGGAATAAGGGTGTTCCTGAAAGCGTGGTGATAAATAACCTTACGCTCGGAAAGGCCCTTTGCTCTTGCTGTTCTGATGTAATCCGCATTAAGTACCTCAAGCATATTTGTTCTTGTATAACGCATAAGTGAACCCATGCTTACAACAACAAGCGTAATAATCGGCAATACAAGATGGTGCGCTTTATCAAGGAACTGACCGCTTGGTGAAAGCTGTTCGTAATTTCTTCCGACTAAACCGAAAAGGTCAAACCATCCGAGTTTTACGGAAAATACAAGCTTTAAAAGCGATGCAAAGAAGAAAGTCGGCAAGGATATACCTGCCAGCGCAATAACCGATATTACATAGTCGCTTTTTGAATACTGCTTTGTTGCAGCTATAATACCGAGCGGGATAGCAATGATAATCTCAAAGAAGAACGAGATAACGCCCATAACGAAGGAAAGCCATACTGTATCGTTGAACTTTTCAATTACAGGTACAGTCCATTTCCAACTGTCGCCGAAGTCGCCCTTAAGCATTGAGCCGAGCCAAGCAAAGAATCCCGGGATAATACCCTTATCCATATTATACATTGCAGTTAACTGCTGCATCCATTCCTCATAGCTTTTCGAACCGGGCTGCATAGATTTCTGACGAGCCATAGCTTCAATATACGAGGTCGGGAGGCAACGCATTAATGTGTATATAATAAATGCTACAAAGAAAAGAATTACTATTGAAAGAAGCAATCTTTTAATAATAAATTTTCGCATTTTTTCATCACCTCAAAATGTTTATAATCCTGTTAATATGCTGTTACATATCGGTAAACAATCTATTATTTAATCACTTACCGATATGTAATAGCGTGCCGCTTTAAATCGCTAAAATATAAGCGGTAAGTGTGAGGCAAATAGTTGTCTATCCGCCTCACACACGATTAATTAAGTATTACTTTTAAAAGCAATTAGTTAAGCTCAAGATTCTGAATCTCTCTGTACCAGTTGTAGTAAGTCGTGATATCGGGAGTAACAGTCTTGATATTAACTCTCTCAGTTGAGAAGATAATAGCGTTCTGTCTCTGATATACGGGAACCTCTACAGCCCAGTCAACTATGATGTCAAGACAGCTCTTATACATCTGCTTTCTGTAAGACTGATCCATTGACTTTCTTGCGTCAAGGATGAGCTTATCAAGCTCTGGGTCAGCGATGTCATACATATAGTTTGAACCGCCTGGTTCGTTCTTTGTG